>BNTP01000342.1 GCA_025996695.1 Bacteroidia bacterium
ATATACATCACGAATACATCTTCGCCAAAAGGATTATGGGAAAAGAAAATTCATGAAATCGGCGGCGAGCATTATTACCTGACAGAGGACGAATGGGGCTATCTATCGGATAGCTTTAATATCAGCACAATTTCCACCTATTTATTATATGACTCAAACGGCGTATTCAAAAACAAAATCAAGGCGTATCCCGGAAATGATAAAATGCGGAAAATGATTGAAGAATTATTATAAAAGTACAAAACATCCTTCCCCTAGACTGTCCGGCATAGCATACGAACTTAGGTCGAAAATGCCGATAACATTTCTTATTTTTGTGGACCTGGAGGGATTCGAACCCTCGTCCAAACGAGGAATTAACTTGCTTTCTACATGCTTATCTTCGCTTTAGTTTTCGATTTTGCACAAGACCGAAGCCACCAATGCAAAACTTAGTTCCTTTATTTCATCCGAAGTCCGGAACATTCTTCAGACTATCTCCGATATTGCTGCACCACCATTTCGGATTGCTTCGAAGCCACAGCTTCCGGGTGATGTACCGTTCCTACTCCTTGAGAAGGAATTAAGCCAAATAATCTACTGTACTTCGATCAAGCTGCGATAGCGTAAGTATTTTCGCCAGTTAAATTTGTATCATCCGAGATTAAAGTGCCGAACAACGACGCACTGCATGCTTACAAACCACTTCTGCCCGCTGTCAAAACCGGTCAAGCCCATGATTCTGGTGCAAAGGTACAACAAAATTATGAATTATGAATCATGAATTATGATTTTTTTCTCTTTTTTGTAAAAAAAGTCTAATTTACCATCGAGCAATCAAAAATAATTCATAATTCATAATTCATAATTCATAATTTATGACTACCTTTGCACCCGCTTTTATAAAACATCCGTGTGATGGGAGATTAGGGGCAACTTAATTTTGAGTAACACAAACAATTAAAAAATGAAAACATTCAAATTAGAAGGTACTTTAAGAGAAGGTACAGGTAAAAAAGCCGCTAAGGCAATCCGTAGCGAAGCAAAAGTGCCATGTGTGTTGTACGGAGGCGAAGAAGTGAAGCACTTCACCGTCACCAAAGAAGGCATCCGTAAACTGATTTACACGCCGGAAGTGCAGTTGGTGGATTTGACCATTGATGGCAAGGCATCCAAAGCCATTTTGCAAGATTCTCAATACCATCCGGTAAGCGATGAATTGTTGCACGTTGATTTCATGGAAATTTTTGACAACAAACCAATTAGTATTGCCCTTCCGGTAGTGTTGGAAGGCTTGGCTGAAGGTGTGCGCGCAGGGGGTAAACTCTCTTTGGAAATGCGCAAATTGAAAGTGAAAGGTTTATACAAGAATGTGCCTGAAAAATTGACAATCAACGTTGAAGCGTTGGAATTGGGCAAAACCATCCAAGTAGGAGCCCTCTCATTCCCGAATTTGGAAATTTTGAATGCAAAAGACAACCTAGTATGTGCGGTTAAATTGACCCGTGCGGCTCGTGGTGCTGCTGCGAAAGCCTGTTTTCAATTAAAAATTA
>BNTP01000343.1 GCA_025996695.1 Bacteroidia bacterium
ACCATTGGAACAGAGCACTATAACACGGCTCAACGCGTGAAACAACTTTTGCAACGCTACAAAGAACTGCAAGACATCATCGCGATTTTGGGGATGGAAGAACTGTCCGACGAAGATAAATTGGTTGGTAATGAGGTGTATAGAATTTGCTATGGCGGAGAGAAGGCTGATTATTTTTTGCAGAAATTCTTTATTCAGCAATATTCAGCGATTTTGTTTCCGTCTGTTACGCCGGAAGGCGTAAAATTTTATGATTATCCGCAATCATACCTCTAAATAGCGTTTCCTGCAAGCAATTTGCGGTCTTGTCCCGCGGGACAAGGAGCGAAAGCCAAGTGGCATGATTGCGGATAAATTTTTTTCAATAAAAGTTGTTTTTAATAAAAATTTGTCCTAACTTTGCCCCCCTCAATGAAAGTAAAATTAAAAAACATAAATAATGCAAACAATTGACAAATTTAATTTCGCAGGAGAGAAAGCTTTTGTACGTGTAGATTTTAACGTACCTTTGGACGAACAATTTAACATCACGGACGACACGCGTATCCGTGCTGCTGTTCCAACTTTGAAAAAAATTTTGAAGGACGGGGGGAGCGTGATTATCGGTTCGCATTTGGGACGTCCCAAAGGTGTGGATGCGAAGTATTCTTTGCAACATATTTTGCCGCGCGTATCGGAATTGCTGGGCGTGAAAGTGGAATTTGCAAACGATTGTTTGGGACAGGAAGCCGTCGAAAAATCAGCTGTTTTGAAACCCGGTCAAGCTTTGTTGTTGGAAAATCTGCGTTTTTATGCCGCAGAAGAAGGTAAGCCGCGTGGCTTGGCAGACGATGCTTCGGACGATGTGAAAGCTACCGCTAAAAAAGCCGAAAAAACCAATCAGAAAGAAATGGCAAAACAATTGGCGTCTTACGCAACGGTCTATGTGAACGATGCATTCGGAACAGCTCACCGCGCACATGCCTCTACGGCTATCATCGCCGACTTTTTTGATGCTGACCACAAGCTGTTTGGCTACTTGATGCAAAACGAAATTGATGCGGTTGAAAAAGTATTACGCGATACGGCACATCCGTTCACGGCCATCATGGGCGGTTCAAAAGTGTCATCAAAAATCGAAATCATCGAAAATTTGTTAACGAAAGTAGACAATTTGATTATCGCCGGCGGCATGACTTACACGTTCACCAAAGCGTTGGGCGGCAAAATCGGCGAATCTATCGTCGAAGACGACAAATTGGATTTGGCGTTGAGCTTGATTCAAAAGGCAAAAGATAACAATGTGAATTTGGTATTAGCGGTTGATGCAAAAATCGCGGATAATTTCAGCAACGATGCCAATACGCAATTTGTGTCGGTAGGTGCAATCCCTGATGGTTGGGAAGGCTTAGACATCGGTCCGGAAACAGAAAAGAAGTTTGCCGACGTCATCGAGGCGTCCAAAACCATTCTTTGGAACGGCCCAACAGGCGTGTTTGAGTTTGAAAACTTCACCAGCGGTTCTCGTGCCGTGGGCAACGCCAT
>BNTP01000344.1 GCA_025996695.1 Bacteroidia bacterium
CAAAAATATATTGTCTATCGCAAGCGGAAGATATTTTTCCCTGCCTCCGGCAAAATGGAAGATTTAGCGATACTTATTGGCAAACACAATAAAGAAAATTACCTTGTGATAATGTCTGACGTGCACAAAGATGATTTGTTGCTGGCGATGGATGCAAAAAAAATCAAGCACAAGGAAGCTGTGATGTATCGCACGGTGAGCAATGATTTTGCTCACGACGAGCCATTTGATTACGATGCATTAATCTTTTTTTCGCCGTCAGGAATTATTTCTTTGATGAAAAATTTCCCGAAATTTCAACAAGGCGACATCGCGATTGGGACGTTTGGACCAACCACTGCCAAGGCGGCAAAAGATGCCGGCTTGCGGTTAGACATCGAAGCGCCTGCCCCCGACGCACCATCCATGACGGCGGCTTTGGAAAATTATCTCAAGAAGACTTTGCCGTCTAAGAAGAAAAAATAATACGAATCCCATGAATCCCAAGCACGCGTTGACCAAGGAGGAACGGCTTTCTAATCAGCGAGAGCTTGATCTTTTGTTCGATCGCTCGGCTCTGAGTGAATCCTTTGTCGCGTATCCTTTGCGGGTGGTGTTTATAGAACGGCGCAAAGACGTGGCACACAACGCCCCCACAGATGCTGTTGTCGCCATTTTAGTGAGTGCTCCCAAGAAAAAATTCAAACATGCCGTCGACCGCAACCGATTAAAACGCCTCATCCGGGATACGTATCGCCTAAACAAAACAAATCTTTACGAAGCGGTTCAAAAAAAAGACAGCAGTTGGCTGGTCGGATTTTTGTATGTTGGCGATTCGCTGTGCACTTACAGCGAAATGGAAACCGCGATGCAAAAAGCCCTGATGACGTTAATACAGAAAATCACATGCGTCAACAACTGAAGAGTGCCGCCATTTTCATGGCGCTTTTGCCAATTCGCTTTTACCGCATGTGTATTTCGCCCCACACACCGGCAAGTTGTCGCTTCACGCCAACCTGCTCCGAGTATGCGCTCGAAGCAATTAAAAAATACGGCGCCTTAAAAGGCGGGCGGCTGACCCTCAGGCGCATCCTCCGCTGCCATCCTTGGGGCGGACACGGTTATGATCCGGTGCCGTGAAAAAATCCTTTTGATGTTACGACAGAGAATTGTATGAGAAGAGTAAAATCATAATGTGTCGTCCCATGCGAGACTTTGGGATGCGGGCTCCGTCACTCCCGTAAACTGAAGTCTACGGTTAATAAAGTGCCGTCCCTACGGGTAGGGTGTTCAAAACGAATTAGCAAGAATCATCAAAAAGCCCTACCTTTGAGCTCTATATAAAAATTAAATCATAGTGAATTATGAAAACAAAGCGCGAAGAAAAATTAGAGAGAGAGATTTGCAATCAACCAGTCAAAAGCTGCAATCCACCCGTCAAGATTTGCGAGCAGCGAAGCAGAAAAACAAAGACCTAGCCAAGAGCAAGGATTTCCACAAGAAAAAGTGCCAACAGTTATCAGCAGCACTCAAAGAAGAA
>BNTP01000345.1 GCA_025996695.1 Bacteroidia bacterium
ATGTTCGTCTATCCTCTCCAATCGATCATCGAGCTTGCTCTGCGTAAAGTTCCGGTCCTTCGCATTCACCGCTTTGAACTTGCTCCCATCTATGGCTATATAGTCTTTCGTATACAGATGCAGCGTGTCGCACAGCCGGTTGAACTCCCGGAACACTTCCTTCAATGCCTTCCGGTTGTCTTTCCTGAAATCAGCTATGGTTCTGAAATCCGGCGTCAGTTTGTTCAACAGCCACATCAACTCCAGGTTCCGTTTGGCCTCTTTCGCCAGCCGCCGCGAAGACCGGATCGCATTAAAATAGCCATAGATGGGAGCAAGTTCAAAGCGGTGAATGCGAAGGACCGGAACTTTACGCAGAGCAAGCTCGATGATCGATTGGAGAGGATAGACGAACATATCACCGAATACCTGCTGATGTTGGATACGGAGGATAAAGAAGAGGGAGACCCGCGACAGTTCAGCCCGAAAGAGATAGAAGAGAAGGTGAAGGGGCTGCGGGAACGGAAGGAACTATACGAAAGCTATCAGCAGGAAATGGAGAAGACGGGAAAGAAGCAGCTATCGCTGACCGATCCGGAATCCAAATTGATGAAGTTTTCTAACGGAGGCTTCAATGTAGGGTACAATGTACAGACGGCGGTGGATGCGGGGAGCCACCTGGTAGCGGACTTTGCGGTTACCGACCACCCGGCGGATAGTGGGTTGCTGAAAACGGTGGCAAGCGGCGTGAAAGAAGCCTTCTCGCTGCCCATTATCGAAACCGTAGCGGACAAGGGGTATCATGATAAAACGGATATGATGAACTGTCTTGAAGCGGGAATTATTCCCCATGTGTTTCCCGCCAAGGGCTCCGATGGATTCGATCTGGAAACTGAGTACGAGGAACGGGAGATAGATGAGGCAAAGCAGAACAGCATAGAAGCTGCGGACATCAAGGAATGTTTGCGGGCCGGAGTAATACCTGCGGTATACCAGGAAGTTATTACCAAAGCAGATGTGGTTGAAAAAAAGATATATGCCAAGGACGATACCGCCGAAAGGGAAGCTGCGGTGCAGGAGGATGTGCAAATCCCGGAGGAAGCGCCGTTGGAAAAAACGCAGGAAGGCTATTTTATCCGGGACCTTACCAAAGATGTGGTCTATTGTCCTGGGGGGGCTCTCCTCCGGGCAAAGTCGATAAAAAAGAATGGGGAAGTGCGGTATTGCAACAAGCTGGCCTGCAGGAATTGTAAGTGCCGGTGTACCAAATCGAAGTACAAAGAAGTTGATTTCAAAAGCGGGGACACGCAGATAGCCTGTGCCGCCTATGGGCAGGACGGAAAGAAAAAGGCTGTCAAAAATCGTAGCGGTGTTAAGCTTCAGAAAACAAAAGTTGTACGGCTTCACCTCAAGGTGGATCGCAAAAAACTCGACAACCGAAAATGCCTTTCCGAACATCCCTTCGGCACGGTGAAGCGTGCCTTAGACAGTGCGTATCTTTTATTGAAGGGAAAAGAGAAAGTAACCGGGGAACTGTCG
>BNTP01000346.1 GCA_025996695.1 Bacteroidia bacterium
TTTTGAATAAATTTGCAGTGATTATTTCAGGTGGGATTAATGGACTTCGTTTCATCTTGGATAGTCTCCTCTTAAAAGAGTCGGACAATAACTCCGCGCGAGAAAAAAGTAATTTTTAGAAGTCCCCCTATGCATTATTTAATTGTGTCACAAATAATTATTACAGCTCCCCAAGAAAATGGTTATGTTAAGAACCGCTCCTTTTTTTATTTTTTTAATGCGTTGGCCCTGCCCTGTTAGCCGACTTCCCTCAGCAACATTTATCATATATTCTTGTTCTCTATTCATTGTTCATTGTTCATTATTCATTTCTCTAACTTCTCTAACTTCTCTAACTTCTCTACCTTCTCTATTCATTTATTAGGTAAACAAGCGAAACTCCGGCTTGCGTGGGACCGATATACTGTCGCTGCTTCGTGCTTCGCTTGGGGAAACAATCGGCACACTCACTGTAATTATACTCGTGGTATTCGCCCCCTACGTAGCCGAAGCCCAGATTGAAATTCAGGCGCCACCGGTCAGCAAAGGGCAAGGAATAGCCGCCGGTCAAGCCGGCAGAATAGCTGAAATAGCTGAGTGAACCCAACGGTTCACCCCCTTGGGGAAACAGGCGGATGTCATAATTGCCTACAGCGCCGTAAACGCCGACAAAAAAGCCGGTCAGCGCTTGCGTGCGAGGTGCGCTTTCCTCGTGTGTGGAGAGGGGTTGAGGCTGAGGCTGGGGGTTCCACCAGATGCGATTTTCCAACCAAAGCATTTGGATGCGGTGCTTCCAATAGTTGGGAGCGTCGGTACTCCACCAGCTCCAGGCGCCTTGCAGCAACAGGGAATAATGCGTGCCGAACCCTGCTTCTATGGAAAGATTGGGGAGCAAAGCGGTGTCGTAGAGCAGGTTGGTGCTCAGCGCGAGGGCGAATGGCGCCTGTAGACTTTCCATGTCTTTAAGACATGGAAAGTCTTTATCGCTACTGCTGTCTTTACCGTCCGGTGAAGGCTGGCTTGACCGATGGCCTTCCAACGAACTCCTGAGCGTGCTGCCGCCGCCGCCGGAGATATAGCTGCCGTCTTTCATTTTCAACCGCACGGACACATATTGCAGTAAATCCAACATCTGCCTTTTGAGAGGTTACGCCTGCTTTCCAGCAAAGCGACGTACCCCTCCCAGTCGATACCAATAGGCGTTATTTTTATCGGATAGTTTGCGGCGATGGACGGGTGGTTGTGTTGCAGGTAAGTCCACATCGACTGGGCGCGTCGGCGGGCAAGGTTGTGGTTATACGCTTCACTGCCAATTGGTGAACATCCGGCGATAATTTGGATCGTGTCAACTTCGTCAAGCACTGAAGGGATGCGCAGCATCGCCTCCAGCGACTCAAACATTATTTGATTGCACTAGTGTCCACTAAAAAAAAATAAGACTTAGCTGACTATCATTTTGATAGTTGTCCGTATGAGCCGATTTTTCAAAGAGATCCTTGAGCGGGGTTTTATCCAATAGCGAGATGCTCAAAATACGC
>BNTP01000347.1 GCA_025996695.1 Bacteroidia bacterium
CTTCACCCCGCAGGGGTGACACTTGATAGTGCCGTCCCTGCGGGACTATGCTATCGTGCGTATTTCTATACCGTAGACTGAAGTCTACGGTTAATAAAGGGCTGTCCCTGCGGGACAAGGCGCCGTTTGCAAAATATAGCACCTCAAAAAAAGATTTAGCCATAAACATAAATTTCCTTTTGCTCTCACTGCTCAAATAATTTCGGTGCAAAAATACTAAAAATATTTGAAAAAATCACTATATTTGCAGCCAATTACATTCTTTTTTTCAATTGACATGAAACAGACGCTTATTCTTTTGTACGAAATTTTTATTTGGTTTCCTATCTTGTTGGCAACCACTATGTTAACAGCAGTTGTTACCATTATTGGATGCGCCATGGGAGGCGAACGTTTTTTCAGCTATTTCCCTGCCAAATGGTGGTCAATAGCCGTTTGTGCGATCACTTTTTGTCCCGTAAAAGTAGTTGGACGCGAAAATTTAGACCCCAAACAGTCCTACATTTTTGTGGCAAATCACCAAAGTGCGTTCGATATTTGGCTGATTTTCGGTTACTTAAATGTGCCAATCAAGTGGATGATGAAACAAAGTCTTCGCAAAATTCCGGTCGTGGGCAAGGCCTGCGAATCGGCAGGATTCATTTTCGTGGACAATTCTTCCCCCAAAGCGATTGCCAAAACAATGCGTGATGCCGAAGAAAAATTGCAAAACGGCAATTCGGTAGTCATTTTTCCCGAAGGTTCGCGCTCCCACGACGGTCAAATGACGAAATTCAAGAAAGGAGCGTTCCAAATAGCACTCGATTTGCAGTTGCCGATTGTGGCGCTCACCATCAATGGCGCATATAAAGTGATGCCGCGCACCACTTACCGCATCCGCCCGCACGGAATGCAGTTGACGATTCATCCGCCGATTCCCCCTGAATCAATAGATGTGACTGACCACCGCGCAGTGGTTGCGCGCTTGCAATCGCTAAGCGAACAGTCGCGAGAAGCTATCGTGTCTGCATTAATTGTTTAATATCTACATTTTCTATTTATACAAAAAAAGCACCGACTCTCGACAAGTCAGTGCTTCCTTTCAATAGTTACGGTTTGTTGTTTTTCTTATCCTGGTAGGGGTTTCGCCGGGAAACCCTTATCAATTATGGGCGCGCTGGATCACCAACAACGTGAGAGCCTTATATTTTGGCAGCATTCGTTGGTACATCGGCGAATCGGCGATACAACATCATAATTCTCCCACGCATGCAGTGGCGAATGTAGTGGGGTGCACGCCGTTTTTGGAATCGCAGGCGTCAATGGTGAACGGCACAAGGGGACAGGTGGTAAGTCGGCATCGGATTTAGTACCTTCTCGCGGCACCCGGAGTCGGGATGAAGAACACTGCTAGTGTTCAGTTAATTTTGACAAGCCGTATATTTTTTGTACCTTTGCCGCCAAAAACGAGTTATGGTAAAGTATCGGATAAAATTGACAAAAGAAGAGGTTTTGGAACTTCAAAAAATCGTGAGCA
>BNTP01000348.1 GCA_025996695.1 Bacteroidia bacterium
TATTATTTCAAAGAAGGGCTTCAACGCTTAATAAATGCCAATTCACAAGGTATTAAAGTTTGTATTATGTGTAGTGAAAGTGACCCTAAAATGTGCCACAGAAGTAAATTGATTGGCGTTGAACTGGATAAAATTGCAGGTGTTGAATTGCAGCACATTATTGGAACTTCAAAATTTCTTACTCAAAGTCAAGTAATTAGCGAATTAACGAAAGGTTTTGGTTTAGTAAATTTATTTGGGGAGGAAAACTTAACTTCAAGAAAAGCATATTTAGAAGTATGAGATTATATACAATCGGGGTTTATGGCTCTACGGAAAAAGAATTTTTCAACAAGTTGGTTGAAAATCGAATTGATACATTTTGCGACATTCGCCAACGGCGAGGTGTTCGTGGAAGTGAATATGCTTTTGTAAATAACAATTATTTACAACGCAAATTGGCGGCTTTGGACTAAGATACGGGCACATTTTAGATTTAGCACCAACGACAGAAATTCGCGAACATCAAAAAGCCGAGGATTTGAGACAAGGCGAACTGAAACGCGACAGAAACAAATTAGGAATAGTTTTTGTGACTGAATTTCAAAACAAAATCATTGAACAGTTTGATTTTGATACATTTGTAGAACAATTAGAAAATGCAGGTGCAAATCGTGTTGTACTATTTTGTGTTGAAGGCAAAGCGGACGCGTGTCATCGCTCTATCGTCGCAAATGAATTGAATAAAAGATACAAATTTGAAATAGAACATCTTTGATTATGAGTAAATTCTCATTGTTTCAAAAACAAAAATGGCAAACGACCACGTCTGTGTAGGTGGCATTGATTTAGATAAATCAATGTCCGTTAGATTATTGAATAGTGGCGGTTATCACGAAACGAGCGCAAAATGCCCATATAATATTCGTGAAGTTTGGGAAATCGAATACATACAAAGTCCTCGACCATTGCCCCATTCAGAAGGCATTCGAGTTTTGAAAACAAAGAAAACGGAAATATTAAAACCTGAATTTCCTATGGTTGATATTCTTAAACGCAGCAATTTTTCTTTTTATCAAGGAAATATACATGTAACTTTTGAAGGTAAATTAAAATGCACAAGTAACGGAACTTTTTATATTTCAGGAGATAATGTACCTCAAAATTCTACTTGCTTTTGGATATGTGATAGAAATATTGTTAGAAGAGATTATCACGATAAAGTCAGATATAATTACAATGACCTTTCTCGGCAATGGGGTTTTTCGTATGTAGGATTAGAAGAAAATCCTGCCCAAATAATCCCGCAAGGCACATTAGTTCGTTTATCATTGGCGCATTGGTGGTCACCTGACAATTCAGAAAATGATGAACGCTGTTATCTTCAATTATCTGGTTGGTATTGATTTATCTCAAGAAATATTTTAAAAAGTCGGTATAATTTATATCGGCTTTTTGCTTTTTAGGGTGGGCAAAAAAAAACGGAACGGAACGGCTAAATCTTTTTTTGAGGTGCTATATTTTGCCAACGG
>BNTP01000349.1 GCA_025996695.1 Bacteroidia bacterium
GTTCCATTTATTGTCTTATGATTGTTCATTATTAATTGTTCATTGTTCATTGTTCATTATTTTGCCGCCCTCGCAATGACGCAACGAGCCGCAACAAAACACGATTGTCCTGTTGCGGCTCATTTGTATGTGTGTGAAAAAATTGTTTCGCGCGGGATTCGCGCAAAGGCTAAGTCGGCACGCGTAACGTGCTGAAAATGAGGGATTTACCCCCCCCCATTTAAGTTGCTGATAATGAGGAAGTTATGCGCGATATTTTTTGTCTGCTTCATTTGACCAATACATCATTCAAATGCAAAGGTACAAACTATTTTCATGCAATCACACATTATTCGGCAGATTTAACATTTATTATTATTATATATTCTTTTTCGTCTTCATGATTTTGATGCGGTTGCCCTTATCCGGAACTAATGACATTGAGCGCACGGGTGTGTCGTTTATCTGTGCAGGATGAAACCACTGAATTTCGGGATCGCGCTTAAACCACGTCATCTGTTTGCGGGAATAAATTCGGGTGTTTTGCTTGATTTTTTCGATGGCAAATTCAAGCGACCATTCGCCGTTTAGATAGCGAAAAAGTTCTTTGTAACCGACTGTGTTTAGGGAATTTAAGGGAGTTAAGGAATTTATTGCGTGCACTTTACGCGCTTCGTCCAAAAATCCGTTTGCCATCATTTGGTCTACACGTTGGTTGATGCGGTCGTAAAGTTCTTCGCGGTCGCGGGTTAATCCGATTTTTTCGATTCGAAAAGGACGTTTTTTGACGCTATTCGTGCGCCATGAGGAATAAGTTTTACCTGTTTGGAGGCATACTTCCAAAGCATGAATCACCCGCTTGTGATTTTTTTGGTCTACTTTATTGTAGAATTGGGGGTCTAAGAGCTTCAACTGTTGAGCAATCGGTTCCAGACCGTCGGTTTCAAATTGCTTCCAAATATCCGCGCGCAACTTCGCATCAATATCGGGCATCACGTCAATGCCTTTACACACCGCGTCAATATACATCATCGAGCCGCCACACATCAGCACCGTGTCGTGCTCTTGATGCAACTGAGCAAGCAATTTCAAAACTTCCTCCTCAAATCGTCCTGCACTAAAATAATCATCTAAAGATAATTCGCCCACAAAATAATGCTTCACGCGAGCCAAATCCGCCGCGGCAGGTGCCGCCGTCCCAATGACCAAATCTTTGTAAATCTGGCGCGAGTCGGCAGAGATAATTGGGCAGCCCAATTTCTCGGCCAAGCGCAAACTGAGGTCGGTTTTCCCGACCCCGGTCGGCCCCAGCAAGACAATCAGAGTTTTTTCTTCATTCATTCCCTATTGTTTTTGGCTAAATCTTTTTTTGAGGTGCTATATTTTGCAAGTCCTGCACACTCACCCTGAGCGCAGTCCCGCAGGGACGATACTTTATTAACCGTAGACTTCAGTCTACGGACAGCCTGCCACACGCCACCTTCACCCCGCAGGGGTGACACTTGATAGTGCCGTCCCTGCGGGACTATGC
>BNTP01000350.1 GCA_025996695.1 Bacteroidia bacterium
ACCACGCCCGGAATGTAGGAAATCCACTCCTTCTCAACAGCCCAATGATGTTGGGTTTGCAACCAATTCTCAATCGCTTGCAGATAGTCGTCGGGGGTTACCGAATAGCCGAAAATGCCCGCGTCGCAGCGTTTTTTCAGGGCGTCAATAACAGGGTCACAACACCGGAAATCCATGTCTGCCACCCACAACGGAATCAAATCGGCGTTACCGAATCGTTCCTCCAAAGCATCGACTTTGAGTGCTCCGGTGCCTTTTCGATTGATGATTTCATCAAAATTGTATTGTTTCATAAGGGTCTTAATCTCTTGATTTAATGCCTTCGTAATATTTGATAAATGAGCGAACAACCGTGCGCGTGCCGCCCGGAGTGGGGTAGTTGCCGGAGAAATACCAGTCGCCTTTGTGGGCAGGGCAGGCTTCGTGCAATCCTTCGAGCGATTGATAAACAATTTCCACTTTTGCCTTGATGCCTTTGGGGGTTAAAATTTGCGCTATTTTGGATGCAACTTCTTCTGCGGTAAATGGTTTGTAGATGTTTTTTACGTAGTTGACAAATTCCTCTTTCGGCAATTTTTCTTGCGCCTTACATTTTATATATGTTTCGTCAATCACGTGTTGCATCCCGCGCTCCTGCAACAGGGCAATTGCTGCCCGGAAAGCGACAAATTCGTCCATGCGATTCATGTCGATGCCGTAGCAGTCGGGATAACGAATTTGTGGTGCCGACGATACAATCACGATTTTCTTGGGTTCGAGACGGTCTAAAATATTGATGATGCTTTGCTGGAGCGTTGTCCCGCGCACAATGCTGTCGTCAATCACCACCAAATTGTCTTTTCCGGCACGGATGGAACCGTAAGTGATGTCGTAAACATGCGAAGCGAGCTCGTCGCGACTGGCACCTTCGGCAATAAACGTTCGCAACTTGATGTCTTTTAGAGCCACTTTTTCTTGGCGCACTTTCATTGAAAGGATACGATGCAACTCTTCGTCCGTCAGGTTGCCTTTATTTTTTTGAATAATGTCTATTTTTTGCTCGTCAAGATGCTTTTCAAAACCTTCCATCATGCCGTAGAAAGCGACTTCTGCTGTATTGGGAATGAATGAGAAGACGGTATTTTCCAAATCGTGGTCGATGGATTTCAAAATCGGGTTGAGCAACAGCCGTCCGAGCATTTTCCGCTCCTGATAAATATCTTGGTCGGAGCCGCGAGAAAAATAGATGCGTTCAAAGGAGCAGGGTTGGATATGGCGCGGTTCTTGGATTTGTTCCAACAAAACGCTGTTGTTTTGTTTCACGATAAAAGCCTGACCGGGATGCAATTCGTGCACTTGGTCAACTTTCAGATTCATAACAGTTTGAATCACAGGACGTTCGGATGCTACTATCGCAATTTCGTCGTCGTAATAATAAAATGCCGGACGAATGCCCTGTGGGTCGCGAAACGCGAACATGTCAGTATTTCCCGTTATGCCGCAGATAACATAACCGCCGTCC
>BNTP01000351.1 GCA_025996695.1 Bacteroidia bacterium
TTGCTGATCAGGCCGTCCAAGCGAAACTGAACCAACCTCTGGATCCCCCAGCAGGAGGCGGTAGAGGAATAACTATGTCAGTGCGGTGCGTGTACACTTTGTAGGGCTGAGTTTTCAATGAATGCCCTAACGGTCAATTAGCTTGTCCGTTAGGGCATTTTATATGTCAAAATAATTCCTTACCTTTGTCCAAAGAATGAAATTAACAATACACCATAGTGTCAAAAGATATTTGGGTTCGGAATTTGTCAGGCATTCCGCACCCCTGTTGTCTGCCAACGCTATTTCGCAAGTGATTTCGATTTTGGCCTATCCATTTATCACGCGCCTCTACGGGCCGGAAAATTTTGGAATATTCGCCCTTTTTATGACTATTTTCAGCATTGTCTCGCTGATTTCGACCGGAAAATACGGATTGGCCATTGTGCTGCCGAAGTCCGAATAAACACTTTGACACTGTCGCTATGCCGCTCTGCATCAAACTGTAAAGGCTGATAGTACCGTATTTTTTTTGTCGAATAAATAAGTTGTTGAGTGATTGCCAAATGCCTGACAGTAAGACAAATAGCGGCAGTGTCAAAGTGTTTATTCGGACTAAAAAGTTGGTTGCAAACGGGGTTGCTGTCGGGTCAATTAGTTGGACTCGTTACAGCCACGTTCACAAGTTTGATTTTGGGGCGGAAAACTGTCCGGGCACATTGCACAAACTGGGATAAGGCAGAAATTCGGCAAGTGGCAAAGACCTACGCTAATTTTCCAAAATATGAATTACCTCACGAATTGTTGAACACATTTGCCGGTAATTTGCCTGTATTGCTGTTGTCCGTGTATTTTGGCGAAACGGAAATCGGACTCTTTGCATTGGCTCTGACCATCGGATTAAGCCCTGTGACGTTGTTCAGTGGTTCTGTGTCGCAGGTTTTGTTTCGACGGATGGCGGAGCGCGTGCAAGAAAATCAACCTCTGACGCCCGATTTTCTCCGGTTTATTAAACTCTGTCTGTGTGGTATTTTGCCGTTTTTTGTCATTTTTGCGTTTGTGCCGGAATCTTTTTTTGTGCTGTTGTTTGGCGCAAAGTGGGTGGGCGTCGGATTTTACTTGAAATTGCTGCTACCCTTGCTATTTTTTGCGGTATTAGTATCCTCTCTTGCTTTTATGTCAGATATTTTTTTCAAACAGAAACAAGCCATGTGGGTTGAGGTAATTTATCTCCTGCTCAGGATAATTGCTTTATTAATAGGGATTTATTTTCAAAATTTCCATTTGGCTGTTATTTTATACTGTGCTGTATCCACACTGAGATATATCACATTCTTATTATGGTACGTGTGTTTAATAAAAAAGTATGAAAAAAATGGACATGATTAAAAAATCACAGTAAATCGGGTGCACGATAAATTTCCCTTTTAAAGGGGAGTGCATCGTCCCGGGACAAGGAGCGAACGATTGAATGATAAAAGAGTCCTGTTACTGTGTTCGTCGTGACCCACACCT
>BNTP01000352.1 GCA_025996695.1 Bacteroidia bacterium
GGAGATGCTTCTATCTTCAAATAATGCTCATTAAACAAACAATCGCAAAAAATGATGCGCCCGCCGTCTTTGGTGCGCTCTTTTACGTCTTCCACGCGATTATGCCCGACAACTTGCGTATAGCCTTGCAACGGCTCGCATAATTCTTTGATGTCAGCCCAAAAGATGCCGCCTATCATCCCCCAATCTCCACCACGACACTGCCCACAGCAGTACAAGGCTGGGATTTGTTCGGGCTTTGGGTTGTTCAGCTGGTCGGCGATATTCCGATGGAGGTCGCCTTTGAAATCGTCCGTAAACCATTTATGAGCAATCCCTGCGTGTGAAAACACCGTATTTGCTTCTTGATGGGCATGCTGAAACAGGTCAATATTGCCCCGAAACAATTCTGAAGCCTCCTTCGCAATTTCAAAATCGAATCGCGACGAAGTCTCCATATCCGATGTAAAATAATGCAAATCGTGATTGCCAAGCAGCAGCACCACATCATCGGGATGCTTCTTTTTCAGTTGGATAATCTCTTTCAGATTGCCGATAAGTGCTTTGCGACTAATCGGCTGATAAGGGTCGAGGTAATCGCCCAAAAACACATACCGGCAAGCGGGATTGTCTTTCACAACCTCTTTCCAGTACGTTAATCCATGCACATCGCCAATAGCAATTGTTTGTTTCTCCATCTCTTTTATCTTATATTCCTATTTTCAACAAAGGTACAACTTTAATTTCATTGTTACAACCGCTCTTCCGTCAAAATCGGTCGGAAGTCAAAATAATTTAGCCAAAATTATTCCAGGACAATCGCGAAAAACTTTTCACAACATTTTGTTTGTATTATAAAAATGTCTACCTTTGCGGAAATTTTGTTTAGGCATTTTTTTAAGCAAATTGTGTTTTGGGAAAATTTAGTGCATATAAGGTAGACCTGGTTAGTATGCGGCAGGATGTTCAAAAAATTGAATACTTGCTGGATAATCAGTTTTTTGTAAACATCGAATCAGAAGATGTGCAAAAAGGCGAAGTCAAGGTTTCCCTCACGGTGACCCGTGTGGGTGAGGCTTTTGTTTTCGATTTTAAGCTAAACGGAAACGCGGTTATCGCGTGCGATCGTTGTTTGGAAGCTATGGATTTTCCGATTAACACAACGGCAAAGTTAGTCGTGAAATTGGGGACAGAGTATGCCGAAGGAGCCGACGACGTGATAACGGTGCCTGAAAAAGAGGGTTTTATTAACATCGCGTGGTTTTTGTACGAGTTTGTGGCTTTGGAAATTCCGCTCAAACACGTGCATCCTGCCGGTCAATGCAGCCGCACGATGATGAATTATTTGAAAAAACATGTTGTGACGGGCGAAAATGATGACGACAATGATGAGGCTGACTTTGATGAAATCATTGATTTACAGGGTGAAAGCCCTGAAGAAATAGAATAGAAAAATATAAACTATTAAATAAAATAAAAATGGCACATCCCAAACGAAGAGTAG
>BNTP01000353.1 GCA_025996695.1 Bacteroidia bacterium
GATTATTGATGAAATCACAGGGGTGAATTATGTCTTGACGGTTCGAAAAAATCAAAAAATAGGGTCAAAAAATGTTTTGGAGGCAGATGAACTCAAAATATGACAAAAAACGGTTGCATTTTCTCTGGGCACGAGAAGTTTGAACGGGGCGAAGTCTTTCAAAAATATAAAAGACGGACTGTATGGACAAACTCTAATTATATGAATACCGGATATAATACCTAAAAACAAAGTGCAAGCCCTACGGGCTATAATGCTTGGGAGGGATGTCATTTTCTATTGATATGGATGCCCTACGGGCAAATAGTCCGTTAGGACTTGTATATCAATAGAAAATGGACGTTCGCCTCTTCAACAATTTCCCGTAGGGAATTCACATTAGGTGCAATATCCGATAACCATATTTAATTAATACTTTATTCTATCTCTTTTTTCTTTCATTGTTCATCGTTCATTGTTCGCATGGGGCATCGTCCCTGCGGGACGATGAAAATTGGGTTGCATGCCTACCATGCAGAGATGTGATATTCGTGCGGGAAAGGCGCGTTAGCATGAGATGCCTCCGCGACCGAGCCGCAGGCGAGCGGAGACACCTCACGCCAACAAGCCTTTTCAGTACGAATATAATATCCCGCAGAGAAATTTTTTCATCATTATTAATTCATAATTCATAATTTATTCGTACCTTTGTGGCGGATATTTAATGTGTAATTAAAAAATTGTTAATATAGATGAATACGTTAATAAACGTCAATTTTACCCCCCCCCAATTTAACATTTATTAACGCAATGTTAACCGATGTTGTAACCCAACCAAAGACTCCTCGCGGGTTTTTGGTTGGGTTTCGTGCGTTTATATGTGCAAGAAATTAATAAGTAACAATTAAATAGTTATCAAGTATGAAACAGATTTTTATTTTATCCTTTGCAGCATTCGTGCTGTGTGTTGGTAGCGTGCGAGCGCAAGAGACCGGCTTGATTGTCCACGAGACAACCGGTGCGACCTCCTCGTTTGCGTTGAGCGGTATCGACAAAATCACCTTTTCAGGAGGTGACATGAAAGTGGTGCCCACAAGTGGGAGCAGTAGCGACATCGCTCTTTCGGCGATTTCGCAGTTGACATTCGGGGCGGTAGCCCCAACAGAGATTGCGGCGGTGGATATTTCTGCACTCAAGCTCTATCCTAATCCGGTGCGCGATGAATTGTTTGTAACAAGCGACACCGAGATGGAGTCGATTGCGCTGTTCAACTTGTCGGGCAGTTTGATGCTGCGCACCACATTGCGGGCTTTAACGGCAAAATTGTCGATTGGATTTTTGCCCTCAGGCACTTATCTGATACAAATCAAGCGTGCAGACACGATTGAAACTCACAAAATTATTAAACTCTAAAATTCTAAAAAAATGAAATTCAAATTATTTACAGCAGTTGTTGCATTATTATTCTTTGTTGCGGGCGTAACGACTCATGCGCAGACACAA
>BNTP01000354.1 GCA_025996695.1 Bacteroidia bacterium
ATTTGGCGCAACCGTTTGGTGGTTGCAGATGATGCGTTGAAAGATTCCAACTTGCAAATCACGCTGACAGAGGCTCAAAAGATTGACCCCGATTATGAAGTGGGCGAAGAAATCACCGATGCGGTGGATTTTGCAGGCTTTGGACGTCGCGCGGTGTTGAATTTGCGCCAAGCCTTGTCGTCAAAAATTTTGGAACTGCAAAAAGATTCTCTTTTTTCCAAATACAAAGACCAAATCGGTCAAATCGTTGTGGGAGAGGTTTATCAGGTTTGGAAAAAAGAAGTGTTGTTGTTAGACGACGACGGCAACGAGATGTTGCTGCCGAAAACCGAACAAATCCCGAACGACTTTTTCCGCAAAGGCGAAACCCGTCGTGCCGTGGTGGTGAAAGTGGATAATGAGAACAACAATCCTAAAATCATTCTTTCACGCACCTCACCGCTGTTTATGCAGCGATTGTTTGAACTGGAAGTGCCGGAAATTCACGACGGACTGATTACCATCAAACGCATCTCCCGCATTCCCGGCGAACGTGCCAAAGTGGCTGTGGAGTCGTATGACGACCGCATCGACCCCGTAGGGGCTTGCGTCGGCATGAAAGGCGCACGTATTCATGGCATCGTTCGCGAATTGTGTAACGAAAACATCGACGTCATCAACTATACATCGAATCTCAACTTGTTCATTCAAAGGGCTTTGAATCCGGCAAAAGTATCAAGTATCAAAATTGATGAGGAAAATCGCAAAGCAGAAGTATTTTTGCGTCCCGAAGAAGTGTCGCTGGCAATCGGGAAGGGTGGTTTGAACATCAAATTGGCAAGTATGCTGACAGAATACACCATTGACGTGTTCCGCGACGTAGAAATTGATAACGAAGACATCTATTTGGATGAGTTTTCCGACGAAATCGAACCATGGGTAATTGACGCATTTAAAAATATCGGCTGCAACACCGCTAAAAATGTCTTGGCTCAAGCTCGCGAAGATTTGATTACAAAAACAGATTTAGAAGAAGGTACCATCGACGAAGTCTTGGGCATTCTGAAAGCCGAATTTGAAGAAGAATAAATGAGTTAAAAATTAAAAATTAAAAATTAAAAATTAAAAATCCGGCTTTCCCTGATAATCTAATTTTTAATTCTTAATTCTTAATTCTTAATTCTTAATTGTAAGATATGTCTATTAGATTAAATAAAGTTACGCAAAATTTGAATGTGGGACTTTCGACGGTGGTTGAATTTCTGCAGAAAAAAGGCTATGACTATCCGGACGCTACAATGAACACTAAAATCGAAGACGCAGAGTATACGCTGCTTGTCGACGCTTTTAGTACGGATAAAAAAGTGAAGTCAGAAGCCGAAAAATTCAGCCATGAACGCCATCGCAAGGATAAAAAATCCAGCGTGACGGTGGAGGGTTACGATAAGCCGAAAGAAGAAATCAAGACGGTCGTTCCCGAAAGCATCAAACCGAAG
>BNTP01000355.1 GCA_025996695.1 Bacteroidia bacterium
AATTATTATTTATTAATGTTACGAAATACGCATTGTTTTTATTGATTATTTCTTTCACATTTTCAATAAAATAAAATTCTGCATTTCTTTCTATAGATTGGGGAATTTTCTTCTTTTTTACAAAAGTAAATGTATTTATCACCCAGTGAAAATCTATTTTTTTCATATCACTGCAAATTAATGTTTGAATTGGATAAAAGTTTTGTAATGGTCTGGAGAATAATAATAGTTTTTATTACCACCTACAACAACCCTTTGAAGACCAGCACCATTAATACCTGGAGTAGGATGTACATATTCTTTATAATAACCTAGTGGTTTTTCGGGTAATAGAGGAGTCTTTGCTCCTCGTGGAACCCGATTCTCAAATACTTCACTATCATTTCTATGCGGATAACGCTCTCCTGCGTCTATTCTATCCATTGTAGTCGAAAGACCTAAATCATTGGCAGTTACCTCAACATTAGTTTTTCCTGTCCACGGATTTTCTCCTGCTTTGTATGCCGAACGCAAACCACTTGCCATCCCGGTCGCCGTTCCTACGGCAACTCCCATTAAAGCACCCTGTCCGCCTGCTTTTAGTGCATCGCCCAAATTTTCGCCATTCATCAAGGCGAAGCCAGTATTCATGGTAAAGCCTACCGCAGAACCTGTAATGCCTTGTGTCAATCCCTGTTGTACGGCTTGTCCTCCGATACCGGAAGTTAGATTGCTGACATACGGCGAAATTACTCCTCCCAATGAAGACCCTAATTGACCGGTAACTCCACCCATAAATCCATCAAAGAGTATCTGCTGTCCGGATATGTTATTCCAATTCCAATTGCCGTTATTACCAAAGCCTTGAGTAACAAAACTGTTTCCTGCGCCTATAATGGCGCCTGCAGCGAGTGGGCCTCCATATAATCCGGCCCATGTCCCGCCAGCACCAATACCAAAATATGCAAATCCTTGCCCCCAACTGTGGACATTGCCTTGAAAAGCATTGACAATCAAATTTACTGCTCCACCAACAATTGCAGCAATCAAATCATCTATTAAGAAGTATTCCCCGCTTGGATCACTATACTTAAACGGATTATTCAGCCCATAAGCATACCTGTTATACGCTTGCGTAAAGTCCGGCATCTGCACAAACGGATCCATCCCCATGAACCGCCCCAGCACCGGATCATACAGCCGCGCATTCAAATTAATCAACCCAAACTGACTCAAATGCTCCTGAGCCAAATAGCCCCGACTCATGAGATTCGTCCCCGAAGTTATCGTCAGCTTGCACCAAGCATCGTAATAATAACGCGTCTGAATAGCTTTTGAAGCGGCTGTTACCACCCGAATACTACCCAAATGGTCGGTATTTACATAAGAAAAAGAACGCGTGCCGTTAGTCTTTATCGCTATCGCCGACAAGCCTTCGGGCGTGTAAATATAATCAAACTCTTTCGTACTGCCACCAACAACGACTT
>BNTP01000356.1 GCA_025996695.1 Bacteroidia bacterium
GTCAAATAATCCCATATGTCCTCGTCTTTTGTACTGCATCTTACTACATTTTTATAGGTTGTTTATACACTGCAAAGATACGCATAATTATTTGATTGACAATGAATTAATTTTTAGAAATCCCCTTCAGAAATCGGATTTATAATCGACAAAATTTACCAAAACAAGGTCTATAATGGAAAAAATTTGTATCTTTGTGCCTAAAATCGGATTTATAATCGACAAAATTTGTAAATGATAGACTTTAATAGCGAAATTATTTTTGCATCTTCTGACCCTGAGGTTTCGAGGGAGATAGGCAATTCCGAAAAGTCCGGCAAAATAAGGCAAATCGCCCCCCGCATCTACTCCACTAATTTGCGGGATGCGGTGGAACGTATTATTAAGCGGAATTTTTTTGAAATCCTCAAATGGCGTTTTCCGAATGCGGTCATCAGTCATCGGAGCGCTTCTGAATTGCACCCTACGGAAACGGGAAATTTCTTTGTTACAAGCAATTACACAAAAAAAATCACCGATTTGAAAGGTTTTACGCTCAATGTGATGGCAGGGAAGCCGGCTTTGGATAGCGATGTGAACCTGGATGGCATTTACGTTTCCTCCGAGTGGCGTTGGGTGCTGGAAAATATGCAAACTACCAGAAAAAAAGGCAGCGAATCGAAAGCGTTTCCCATCGAATTTATTGAGGATAAATTAGAAAAAATCATTATCAGAGAGGGCGAAACAGGTATCAACAAATTTAGAGATAAAGCTAAAACAATTGCTGAGCAATTAGACTTTGCACAAGAATTTGAGAAGCTAAACACGCTCATTTCTGCCTTATTGAGCACTCACAATAGCGCAGTGCTGAGTTCCGCGTCTGCCAAAGCGCGAGCCACCGGGATGCCTTTTGATGCCCAACGGGTGGAATTGTTTGAAATTCTCTACGACAAATTGAAGGATTACTATTTTCCCGAACGACCGGACAAAAACGATTCCGAAGATTCATTCCTGTTGTTTTCGTTCTTTGAAGCCTACTTTTCCAACTACATTGAGGGCACAAAATTCACGATAGGCGATGCCCGGCAAATTGTCGAAACCGGCATTGCAGTCCCCAAACGGGTCAAAGATTCGCACGACATTTTGGGAACGTTCAACATCCTGTCGAACCGTCAGGAAATGACATCCACCCCGTCAACGGCAGATGAGTTGATTAAACTTCTCAAAAACAGACATTTAACGATGATGTCGGAACGGGCGGAGGAGGTGAATGCCGGAATGTTCAAAAGCCGAAACAATCGGGCAGGAAGCACAGAATTTGTGGAACACACGCTGGTGGAAGGCACTTTAAGGCAAGGGTTTAATTATTATGCCGCATTGACCGACCCCATGGCAAAGACCTTGTTTATCATGTTTATGGTGTCCGAAATTCACCCTTTCACCGATGGCAACGGCAGGATTTCACGCATTATGGGCAATGCCG
>BNTP01000357.1 GCA_025996695.1 Bacteroidia bacterium
AGCGTCTTATTGACATCTACACCTCCACACCCAAAACGGTGGACGCGCTGATGAAGTTAGATTTGCCCAGTGGCGTAGAAGTAGAAATAAAAGTGTAAAGCCCCCTAAATCCCCCTTAGGGGGGACTTAAGGACTCCCTCTATGAGGGAGAGACGAATTTAAAGAGATAATAAATTTATAACAACGCCTAATCCAACTCCCCTCCCTTGTGGGGAGGGGCTGGGGGAGGGGCTAAAAGTAATTGAAATGCCAGGATTAATTGGAAAAAAAATCGGAATGACATCCGTTTTCAGTGCCGAGGGAAAAAATCTTCCATGCACTGTTATTGAAGTAGGTCCTTGTGTTGTTACTCAGGTGAAGACCGTTGAAAAAGACGGTTACGAAGCTGTTCAATTAGGATTTCAGGAAAAGAAGGATAAACACACCACTAAACCTGAACTCGGACACTTCAAAAAAGCCGGAGTGCAGCCACAAAGACACTTGGTTGAGTTCAAAGGACAAGGCGAATACAAAGCCGGTGACGTGATTACCGCTGCGTATTTCGATGGTGCAGATTACGTGGACGTGATTGGCACCTCCAAAGGTAAAGGATTTCAGGGAGTAGTGAAACGTCACGGTTTCGCGGGGGTAAATGATGCCACGCTGGGACAGTCTGACCGCCAACGCCACCCGGGTTCTATCGGCGCTTGTTCGTATCCCGCCAAAGTGTTCAAAGGAACACGCATGGGCGGTCAAATGGGCAATGAGCGTGTAACAACGCAAAACTTGGAAGTGATTAAAGTGATACCTGAACACAATTTGGTCTTGGTCAAAGGGTCTGTTCCGGGTGCGAAAGGTTCAATCGTAATAGTTCAAAAGTAATGGAAGTAGCAGTATACAATATTAAAGGAGAAGATACCGGCAAAAAGGTAACCCTCAAAGATGGAGTATTTGGCATTGAACCCAACGACCACGTGGTTTATTTGGATGTGAAACAACATCTGGCTAACAAACGTCAAGGAACGGCAAAATCCAAAGAAAGAAGTGAGATTTCAGGTAGTACCCGCAAATTAGGTCGTCAAAAAGGCGGCGGTGGCGCTCGTCACGGAGATATTAATTCTCCTCTTTTTGTGGGTGGTGCCCGCGTTTTCGGACCTCGTCCTCGCGATTATCACTTCAAATTGAATAAAAAAGTGAAATCATTGGCTCGCAAATCAGCTTTGTCGTACAAAGTGCGCGAAGATGCATTGACCGTCATCGAAGATTTTAATTTTGAAACACCGAAAACAAAAGAATTTATCGCCTTGACGAAAAATTTGAAAGTGGATGGTAAAAAAACACTGTTTGTGTCAGCCGAAAACAATGCAAATGTCTATCTGTCAGCGCGTAACGTGCAGCGGACAAAGGTCATCAATGTATCGGACTTGAATACATATAAGGTAATAGATGCTGCGCATCTGATTTTGTCGGAAAGCGCAGTG
>BNTP01000358.1 GCA_025996695.1 Bacteroidia bacterium
CGGCCGCCGCAGGTAACAATGCTACCACATTAGCAACGGAATCACAGGTTTATGCTGTAGCAACAGCAGGAAGCACCGCTTTGGCTACTTTGAACGCTTTCCGCGACTCGGTTTATACAAAAGCACAGACACTGGCAGGCAACAAGACTCTCAGTGGCAACACGTCTGTTGGCGGCACTTTGGGCGTGACGGGCGCAACGACCTTAAGTAACACTTTGGCAGTGACCGGCAACTTGACCGCGAATGGCACGACGGCTTCTTTCCCGAACGCCACAGCCGTTACTTTCCCGAACGCCAATCCGACGGTAAAGGCTAAAAGCGCGGCAGCTGTTCTTGGAAACGCTACCCAACTTGCAACGGAAGCACAGGTAGCTCTTGCTCAAAACACAGCAGGCAACACTTTGAATCTTTTCCGTGACTCAGTTTATACAAAAGCACAGACACTGGCAGGCATCAAAACATTCTCAGCTGCTCCGGTAGTCCCCAACAAGACTGTCGGCGCGGGCACTAGCGGCACCGCTGTAGCAACGGAAGCACAGGTAAACCTGAAAGCCAACCTTGCAGGTGCCACTTTCACCGGAGCGATAGCTGTTCCAAATAAAACAGCGGGCGCCACTAACAATGGTACGCTTGTAGCTACGGAAGCGCAGGTAGCTTTGAAAGCCAATCTTGCAGGTGCCACCTTTACAGGAGCGGTATCTGTCCCAAGCAAATCATCGGCAGCCACGAACAGCGGTACGCTTATAGCAACGGAAGCGCAGGTTTATGCTGTAGCAGCAGCAGAAAGCTCCGGCCTGAACGCTTTCCGTGACTCTGTTTATACAAAAGCACAGACACTGGCAGGCAACAAGACTCTCAGTGGCAACACGTCTGTTGGCGGCACTTTGGGCGTGACGGGCGCAACGACCTTAAGTAACACTTTGGCAGTGACCGGCGCAACGACCTTGAGCGGCAACTTGACCGCAAATGGCACGACGGCTTCTTTCCCGAATGCCACAGCCATTACTTTCCCGAACGCCAATCCAACGGTAAAGGCCAAGACAGCGGCAGCTGTTCTTGCAAACGCTACCCAGCTTGCAACGGAAGCACAGGTAGCTCTTGCTCAAAACACAGCAGGCAACACTTTGAATCTTTTCCGTGACTCAGTTTATACAAAAGCACAGACACTGGCAGGCGTCAAAACATTCTCTGCTGCTCCGGTAGTCCCCAACAAGACTGTCGGCGCGGGCACTAGCGGCACCGCCGTAGCAACGGAAGCACAGGTAAACCTGAAAGCTAACCTTGCAGGCGCCACTTTCACCGGAGCGATAGCTGTCCCAAGCAAATCATCGGCTGCCACCAGCAGCGGTACGCTTGTAGCTACGGAAGCGCAGGTAGCTTTGAAAGCTAACCTTGCAAGTCCAACCTTCACCGGTACGGTAACTGTTCCAACAAAGACTACGGGCGCTACTAACAA
>BNTP01000359.1 GCA_025996695.1 Bacteroidia bacterium
TTGCGTTTGAATTTCAGTTTGGCAAACAAAAAATCAATTTTAATACGGCTGTAAACAACATTTTCAATGAAGTTTATTACGACCATTTATCGCGTTACAAACAGGAAGGCATTTACAATATGGGACGACATGTGAATATTCGAGTGAATGTACCATTTCTTGCGAAAATATAAAAAAATTTGTATCTTTGCAACGTGATTGACATTATTTACAAAGGATTTATTATTGGCATCTTGGTTTCCGCGCCGATGGGACCCGTAGGCTTGTTGATTATCCAGCGCACTTTGAATAAAGATCGCTGGCATGGCTTCTTTTCGGGTGTGGGAGCTGCTCTTTCCGACTTGTTTTATGCGACGATTACGTGCATGGGGATGGGAATTGTGGTGTCATTCATCGAACAAAATCAAAATATTTTGCAAATGGTTGGAAGTATTTTGCTGTTCGTGTATGGCATTTACACTTTTCGCACTAATCCTGTCAAAAATTTACACAAAGGGGGGGTAAAGACCCGTACACATTCGCAAGACACCATTTCGGCGTTTTTCTTGACGCTTTCCAATCCGTTAATTCTCGTCATCTACATTGCACTTTTTGCACGCTTCAATTTCATTGTACCCAACGAGAAAGTCTATTCCATGCTTGTGGGGCTTTCGGCTATCTTTCTCGGCGCATTGGCATGGTGGTATCTCGTTTCCTATCTGGTCAATCATCTGCGCAAAATCATCAATGTGAGCGCCTTGTGGATGATAAATCGCATCTTTGGTGTGATTATCATGGCGCTTTCTGTGTTGGGAATTGTGCTAGCGATTGTCTGACAAATTTTTGCAACGCTATTTACCCAGCCATTGCAGGCAAACGGGTTTCTCGGATTGGATGACTTTGCCGGTATTTTGCAATAAACCGGTTGCTTGATTGATGGCAAATATTTGGATGTTATTGCTGTCGCGGTTGGCGCACAACAGAAATTTGCCGTCGGGAGAAAGGATAAAATTGCGTGGATGAATGCCGGTTTCCTGATAGCCAATGCGGGTCAATTTGCCATCTTCGGAATTGACTGAAAAGATAGCTATACCATTAGTTGCAAGGCGATTAGATGCATACAGGAATCTGCCGTCGGAACTGAGGTGAATGTCGGCACTTCCTTTTTTCTCTGCAACAGAGGTGGTGTCGGCGGCGATGTGTTGCAAGATAGAAAGTTTACCGCCGTCTTGTTTGAAAGCAGTGACAGTTCCAGCCAATTCGTTGATGCCGTAGAGGTATTTTCCATTGGGATGAAAGGCCAAATGTCGAGGTCCCGATCCGGCAGGCAATTTTACGACCGAACTGACTTCGGGAAGAGTTAAAGTATAAATCTGATCTGTCCCTAAATCGGTTGCCAGCAAATACTTGTTGTCGGGCGTGAAAGCGACGGTGTGAATATGTGATTCCGGAGAAAACGGGATGTTA
>BNTP01000360.1 GCA_025996695.1 Bacteroidia bacterium
CGCTGCATCCAAAATTGACGGATAGCCGGTCAGATTTTCGACTGTCTTGCAAGGCATCCCAAGTGATTCGATGAAAGTTTGCGTGCCTCCGGTCGAATAAAACGCCACACCCATGCGGTGCAATTGAGTCAATATTTCGTCCAATCCGTCCTTGTGAAAAACGGAAATCAGTGCTGTTTTTATCTTTTTTTGAGTTGACATGTCTAACGTTGAATTTCAGAGCACAAAATTAGTCATTTTTTTTTAATTCAGCACTATCTTTCTCATTTTTTTGTAAAAAAATGAGAAAGATAGTTTATCCGGTCAAAAAATTAACAATACCTGTCTATCAACGTCCTTTATGGTTGTCCGATTAAAAAGCCTGCACCTTTGCGGCGCCGCTCGTATTTATATCGCCAATTATTGACAATTTGTTGTATTGAATGCGAGACGCTCCGCTTGCATCTGCTTTCAACCCCTTAATTACGCCCACTTTCACACGGCTTGCACCAGTGGCAGTGATGTCTGCTTCATTGGCGCCGAATTGCTCAGCATCGACTTTTCCTGCGCCCGATACGCCGATTACCAACGATTCGGCATTACCTGACAGTTTAACATTACTGCTACCGCTTGCATCAACATTCATTTTTTTGATACCGCTCGTTGCCGAAATATTCGTTTTGGATGCCCCGGAGGCGTCTAAAGAAACGTTTTTAGCATCCTGTACACCAACTTGCAGATTGCTTGCTCCGCTTAGGTCAATAAGCAATTCGCCGGTTTTCACTTGAATATTGACTTTTGTTGCACCACCACAATCTATCTTGCACTTTTTGGATGGAAACACGCCCGTTCCGTTGACGCTGCACGCTCCGGAAAGGTTTAATGAGTTCAACTCTTTTAATGTAACAAATGCTTTCGGTTTTTTGATATTTTTTAGTTCGTTTTTCTTTAGCCACAATTTCAAAACACCCGCTGACACGTCATACTTTACATAAGGGATCAATTCTTCATCTGCTTCTATGCTCAACGATTCGGAATTTCCTTGAGTAAGGACAATATCAAACACGCCAGATGCATTAATACTTGTGAACTCTTTGAGATTAGTTTCCACCGTCCGTTGACTCCACGCTGTCAGCACCATAAAGATGCTCATCATACTAATTAAACTTACTTTTTTCATTTTTTTTAATTTTTAATAGTGAATATAATTTGTAATTTTTTTACTCCAAGAGGGCAATTATTCCTTCCATGCCACTCAGATTGTGCCGATAATAATCCAATAAGATAGCCCTGTGCTCCTCTGCCGAAAGTTCGGGCGGAAGTTCGTCTTCCAAATCCGACCCTTGGGTGGTAGCGATAATTTCCTGCACATTTTCCATGACCGCTTGCCTGTCCCACGCATCATAATCTTTGACTAATTCTTCGATTTGTCCTGCCGCAACACTCATCTTTTCCAAGTAGTAA
>BNTP01000361.1 GCA_025996695.1 Bacteroidia bacterium
GTAATCACCAAAGTTCCGCTTTTTTTTACATTCTTCTTTGAGTGCTGCTGATAACTGTTGGCACTTTTTCTTGTGGAAATCCTTGCTCTTGGCTAGGTCTTTGTTTTTCTGCTTCGCTGCTCGCAAAGCCTGTGGGGGAATTGGGGTCGTTCTGGATGATGTCGATGCACGGAATTTTGCGAATCTGATTGATGGGCGCATGGTCGTCTTCGCAACCGATACCCGTTTGGTCGATAAAATAATCGCCGTAGCCCAATGTCTGAGCGGTTTCCCACACTTTTTTGACAATGTGATTGGCATAATACATGGACAGCCGTTCCTTGTAAAACCGTGCTCCACGCGCACTTGCCATGTCTAACAAAATGCCGTATTGCGCTTGATAATTCGGTGTATGCGGCTGATTTGCCCAATATTTCGACCCCAGACAAAAGCCTGAATTATCGTAATGTCGGGTGTCAAATTCGGGATGTCCCCAATCCTCCGCGTCAAAAAAGATAATGTCGACACCCACCTCAGGCGTTTGCAGACTGATTTGACGCGCGATTTCTAACAGTATGCCGCATGCTCCGGCACCATCATTCGCTCCGTCAATCGCCTGATGCTGATTTTGCGGATTAGCATCGTGGTCGGCAAATGGGCGCGAATCCCAATGCGCACACAAGAGCACGCGCTTCGTCTTGTCGGGATGAAACGACGCAACGATATTCCGGAGAGGAATTGACTGCTTGTCATAAGTTTGCACCGTCGCATTTTGTTGAATGACTTTTGCTCCCAAACGGCTCATTGTCCTAACAAAATAGTCGCCACAAGCCTGGTGCGCCGTTGTTTTTGGCACTCTCGGGCCAAACGCTACTTGGGTCGCGGTGTAAATATAGGCACTATCGGCATTAAACATGGGCACCGCTTGCGCCTCCTGATTTGACCCCAAATGCGCCTGCGATTTAGGTTGAGCACATCCCAAGAAAAGTATCATTCCGATAAAAGCGAGTTTTTTCATACATTGATTCTTAAAGAGATGTGCAAATTTACGCATTTTTTTTGATTAACACCACCAGCGCAAAAAATTGGCTAAATCTTTTTTTGAGGTGCTATATTTTGCAAGTCTTGCAAACTCACCCTGAGCGCAGTCCCGCAGGGACGACATGTGCATAACCGTAGGTGGAGCGAAGCGCAACCTACGGTATTGGTCGGCGATGCGCCCCTAATCCCGCAGGGACGGCATTATCATAATCTCGCCCTTGCAGGGCTTAGGCGAGGAAGGGCGCCTTTATCCGTAGGTTGCGCTTCGCTCCACCTATGGTTATGCACATCCCGTCCCTGCGGTTAGGGTGTTCAAAACGAATTAGCAAGAATCATCAAAAAGCCCTACCTTTGAGCTCTAAATAAAAATTAAATCATAGTGAACGCGAAGAAAAATTAGAGAGAGATTTGCAATCAAT
>BNTP01000362.1 GCA_025996695.1 Bacteroidia bacterium
TAGGTATTGCGTAGGATTGCCCTTGCATTCCCACACCTTGATTCATTTTTGCGCCAAAGTGAATTAACGCGGAACGAGCTGCTCCCCCTCCATGCCTGCCTGCCAAATTACTACCGAAAACAAAAACTTCATTTTCTTTTAATTCAGTAATTTTATCATGTGACTCTCTATAATGTGTTTTTTCGTCCATTATCGAATATTAAAAAGAGCATTGCTTTTATGGGCAATGCCCTTTTGATTAAACATTCTCTTTACAATAGAATTTCAATGAACTTCACCGTTGCGATATATTTCATTTACTTTTTGTTGTATTTCACTATACTCACTTCCCAATGCTTGTTTTCTATTTGCTCCATTACCGTAATCGCCTCTGATTGCTCTTTTGGCTTTTTCTTCAAGGGTACCTTGCAGTAGTGTTGCCGAAGACGTTGCACTTGCAGGGGATTTTGCAGTTGTCGATTGTCCGCTTTGAGCAGGCGGGCATGGAGGGGGAGCAGCTCGTTCCGCGTTAATTCACTTTGGCGCAAAAATGAATCAAGGTGTGGGAATGCAAGGGCAATCCTACGCAATACCTACAATGCACGGTGGAATAGCAGAAATAAAACCGTATGTTGATGAATTTATTCTATTTGCGAAAACTCATACGGAATATATATTTTTAGTAACACGAATTGGATGTGGGATTGCCGGTTTTTCAGATAAAGAAATTGCACCATTATTTAAAGACTGTAGAAATTTAGAAAATGTGTATCTCCCAAAATCTTTTATCGAAGCACTAATTACAGATATAATATGGCAGGAATAATTATAAAGGCAATACTTGGCTTATTTGTGTGGATGGTATTGCCCGGTTTGATTTACAAAAAGCGGAAATATAAGAAAAACACAACGCAGTACTTTGTCAATATCGCATGTAAAATTGTTGGTATTGCAATGATAGTATTTGCTATAATTGATTTTGTGCGTATGCTATTATCTTTTGGCGTGGAGTAATTAACATTCAATAAATTTATGCGACAGACTTTACGAAATACAATATTCTTCATTCTTGCAATATATTTGAATAGTTGCGGGGGTTTTGATGTTGGAGATGCTCTTGAATTTGCACAGCATTTTGCAGAAGAGTTTGATAAAAATAGGGAATATACTATTCCTGAAATTCAAGCAATGCGAAACAAAATCTCTGAAATGGAAGATACTGACGAAAGAATAAAGGCAAATAAAGAATTACAAAAGCATATTCCCTACCAAAATCAAAGAGCCAATAAAGAACGAGGCGATGCAAGTTGCAATGTTACTTCTTTGTCAAGTGCGTTATCCTATTTTGGAAAAAATGTATCGCCTGACGAGTTAAGCCGCGCAGTTGATAATAGAAATAAAATTAATAATAATTCTTCGTACAAGTACAACCGTGAAGCAAGAGATACAAGATGCA
>BNTP01000363.1 GCA_025996695.1 Bacteroidia bacterium
TGTTGTGGAATGCTATAAGGTAGCGCACTGTCCCTGCGAGCGCCCATGCTATCCCGCAGGCGAGCGGAGACACCTCACGCCAACAAGCCTTTTCAGTACGAAGTCGTAACAAAGGGATTTTTGTCGTGCACCCGAGTGCACTTCATTTTTTGTGAGTCAGTGTTTCTCTTCAATTGTCATGTTTTGAGCTTATTCCCTTTTCGACAGGGTCATCCCGAGAACATAGCCGTCAGGAAACCCTGATTAGAAAAACGTGCAAACAGCAAGCTGCCTAAAAATTTTAGGCAGCCTGAAAATGGTCAGATTGAAAATTCGCTTTCTCGCAGTCGGGTCATCTGGCTGCGACGCAGCGAACGTTCAGGGCCGACGTCACATCACGCATTCTATATATATACCACCTGCGTTCAGGTTCAGGGCCGGGATCTATAAAAGTAGATTCGTCACCAATCGTGCCATTGGCTATCCACGTGATTTGACCGAAGGTACCGCAGCCTACGCTATCCCAACACCCTTGGACTACATACCCGTTGTACCAATAATATGTGGAGCTATACTTATATTCACTATTATGTAGGGTAGGATATAAATCGAAGGCCGCCCTAGTACCCGTCGGATAATACACCCCCACGTAAGTGCGTTTGTCAACTGCGGCGACCCCAACAGTACGCTCTAATATTCTCGGTACTATTTTCACGAAATTCGTATCGGTCAATAGTACATAATCCCTTGCATTAGCGACGCGATACCCGATCGGGCACGCTCCCGTCCCATCTGAGCGGAGCCACGCACCATCTCGACCTTTAATATCCCACGGGTCACCCGGAGTTTTAGCGCTCCACTGAAACAGCCCACCTATTTCGTCCGGAGTGGCTGTAAATTTTCCTGCCGTTTCAAGGTTTCGAGTGGCCCAAATCACACCGTTGACCTCCGCGCCGGCCACATCATCCGGCAAATGATAAACAACAACATTGCAAGTTGCAGTTTTCGATCCCGATTGGGCAGTAATAGTAACGTCGCCAATGCCACGCGCCGTCACGCGACCGAAGTCATCAACTGTAGCTTTTGTGACGTCGCTACTCCTCCAAGCAACGGTGTTGTTCGTTGCAGCAGTGGGCAACAATTTCGTGACAAGTTTCGCACTATCGCCTACGCAGAGTCCGAGCGCAGTTAGGTCCAACGTAATGGCCGTCACCGGTGGCGTTATGTTCACCGTGCATGTTGCCTTTAGATTGCCAACCGTGACAGAGATAGTTACTTGACCTTGGACTACGGCAGTTACTTTGCCATAAGCATCAACCGTCGCTTTCGTATCGTCGCTACTGCTCCAAGTGATGGTTTTGTTGCCGGCATCGGTCGGTAGCACTTTGGCCATAAGTGTTTCATGTTCGCCAATAGCGAGACCAAGAGTAGTTTTGTTGAGCGAAAT
>BNTP01000364.1 GCA_025996695.1 Bacteroidia bacterium
AATAACATTAAAGCATCTTATGATGAATTGATTCATAAGGTGTCTTGGCCGACTCAAAAAGAGTTGTCCAACAGTACGGTGATGGTCTTGGCATCCGCCTTGATAATGTCTGCGGTGCTGTTTGGCGTTGATGCCGTTTTTGAAAACGTGATGTCGTTTATTTATACGCACATTCATTTTTGATAAAAAGAACAATGGCAGAGATCGAAAAGAAATTTTATGTTCTGAGAGCCGTCAACGGCAAGGAAAATATAGTTAAAGAATATTTGGAAGCGGAGATTCGGAATAACAACTATCAAGATCGCATCACGCAGATTGTTATCCCGACGGAAAAAGTTATGCAAAATCGTAACGGAAAGAAAGTAGTCAAAGAAAGGGCGTATCTTCCCGGTTACATTATTATAGAAGCTGCTTTGGACGGAGAAATCGCGCATTTCCTTAAAAATATCAATTTTGTAGCCGGCTTCATCGGAGAAACTAAAAACAGCGATCCTGCACCTCTGCGGGCGGCCGAAGTCGCTCGGCTGTTGGGCAAGGCAGACGAATTGCAGGAGCGTCCCGGAGAATTTGATGTCGATTTCAAGATTGGTGAAACCGTCAAGATTAATGTTGGGCCATTCACCGGCTTCCACGGTGAAATCGAAGAGGTTTACCCTGATAAGAAAAAAATCAAGGTAATGGTCAAAATTTTCGGACGGAAGAGTCCCCTTGAATTAGGGTACTTACAAGTGGAAAAAGAGTAATTTTGCAGGACGTGTCTGCAACAGCCCGCCACGACGAGGTGATGCATTGACAAAGACTTTCAATCGGTTACGCGATTGCGATTATTGTTTTTCAAAAGAGTGTTAAATTAAAAAATTATTTACAATGGCTAAAGAAATTGCCGGATCATTAAAATTGCAGATTAAAGGAGGAGCAGCAAACCCTTCTCCCCCCGTAGGACCCGCTTTGGGTTCTAAGGGTATCAACATCATGGAGTTTTGCAAGCAATTCAATGCCCGCACCCAAGACAAGGCAGGTAAGACATTACCGGTGGTAATCACTTATTATGCCGACAAGTCATTCGATTTTATCGTCAAAAATCCGCCGGTGGCAATCCAATTGTTGGAAGCTATCAAACAAAAAAGCGGATCTGCTGAGCCAAACCGTAAAAAGGTGGCTGAAATCACTTGGGAACAAGTGAAAACAATCGCAGAAGATAAAATGCCTGACTTGAACTGCTTCACGGTCGAATCAGCTATGAAAATGGTCGCCGGAACCGCACGCAGCATGGGTATCACCGTTAAAGGGGCTTTTCCCGCATAATTAAAAACTACCTAAACAAATATGAGTAAACTGACAAAAAAACAGAAGTTGGCCGTAGAGAAGGTGGAAGCCGGGAAAAGTTATACGCTACGCGATGCATCCGCGTTGGTCAAAGAAGTG
>BNTP01000365.1 GCA_025996695.1 Bacteroidia bacterium
GGAGCATACAGTCAAAAGAGGTAATAATCAAGAAAAAAATAATTTTTAACCGAAATTATGTTGTCCGGATTTTAACCACGTGTGAATTTTTTCTTGCGTGGCGGCCTGCACGGGCATGAGCGGCAAACGCAACACGTTTTCACAATAGCCTATCGCAGAAAGGACGCATTTCACGCCGGCAGGATTGCCATAGTAGTTTACAAATACTTCATATTTCCCTTTGACGGCTTTCTTTAGTATGAACTGTTCGGGACCATAGCCGCTCGTGATGTCTTGACTGATGCGACCGCCCATTGCCGTTGCCTTATGACTGTAAAAGCATTCTTCTCCATTCGGGTCTTTCACGTGCAAATCAATATCCGTATTGTTCATATTCCAATTGATTACCACGCGAATATCCACCGGCATCGCTTTAAGCAGTTGTGAATCAATTGAGGAAGTATTCAATTTGCTGTTTTTCGCTATCAGTTGATTCAATTCAGTAACAACGACTTCTTCTATTCCGCCACTTCGTGAGTTGATGCTTTGCGCATACGATTGTGTGATAACGGAATACAAACTATCTAATGCTGCCTGATATTGCCCCATATCTGCCAATGCTAACGCATAATCGCGGTAACTTTGCGGCTCCATCGGTCGCCATTGAATCACTTTTTTGCAGATATAGGCTTCGAGTGCATACTCTTTATATTCCTTTAAGCGATAGCTCAATAAGCGAAAAAGCAAGGCGTTTTCCAAATCAATATCGGCAATGGAAGTCAGTATCCGAAGCGCTTTTTCGCGGTCGTTGAGTTTGAAAAACCAATCTGCCATATCGAAATAGAATTTTGGCGTGTTGATGTATTCCGGACGCAGTTTCAGGTAAAGTTCGTAATCGGCATCCGCCTTTCCGGTCAATTGTTTTGTATATTCATTGTCCTGTTTGATGGGTGCGAGTTTGATAATTGAGTGTGAAACTGTTGTAGTTGTATTGGCAACAGGTCCGGGTAACGCAGCAACAATAACTTCATCTAATTCTTCTTGACTCCGCATCAAATCTTCATCACGTATTACAGGAGATTCCTGCACAATCACTTTATGGTCTTGTAAATCAGCAATATCAACTTCGCTTTGTCCAACATCGCTGACGTCAGCCACAGAAATTGATGTATAATAAAATTCTGTATCATCGACTTCCCGCACTCTATGCTCTTGTAGATCAGCAATATCTACACCTCCTTCTTTATCCGGTTGAGGATATTTCGGTTTTTGGGGCTTAAAATCAGTATTCCACCACTCCTGCAATTCTTTAACCGATGCCAAAGCCTCGTTCAGTAAATCTTGCTGCTGGCGCAACCTTACATCTTCCTGCCCTTTTCTCCACCGGAAATATTCGGCTTGTAATTCTGCGGGCGGAACGATGTTGTAAGTAATAT
>BNTP01000366.1 GCA_025996695.1 Bacteroidia bacterium
TCCGATAAACAAATTACCGACCTGCTGACCAAAGGCAAAACAGACATCATCAAAGGCTTCAAAAGCAAAGGTGGAAAACCGTTTGATGCCGGTTTGAAATTTGATGAAAATTTTCGTGTTGTTTTTAACTTTCCGGAAAAGAAAAAGAAGATATGAACAAAAAAGATTATCCGGCGGATATGTCCTATTTCCGTTTGGCGCTTTTGGCATTTCTGCGCGAAAGCCACCCACAGTTACTGAGCGATGAAAAATTTATCAACGCAAGAACGGAAGCCGCTCTTGATGTTTATGAACAATCTGTGAAAAACGGCAGTAATGCCATTGAAGCCGGATATTCGGCAAATGAGACACTGTTTGTTGGACTGCATTTTTCCAAACACGACACGCTGAAAAATATTCTTTGGAACGAGTTCGTAAATGAAGTGCCGGAAGATGAAGCAGCAGCATTGGCAATCAAACTTTTACCGGAATGTGAAAGCGTTTTTGCGGGCTATCCACTTTCTGATGATTTTGCGGATTCGTCTGAATATGATTTGCTTTATACGGAACTGACAGGAACGATCACTATTTATTTGGAAGGCCATGAGTTACAATAAGAAAGCACATCTGCAAACCAATATTGAGGCGATTAAAATAGCCTTTGCCCTTGACAGGGAAGCGCGAAAAGCAACGGGCGAAGAACGTGCCATACTGCAACAATACAGCGGTTTTGGCGGAATAAAATGTATTCTCAACCCCACGCAAACCGAGAAAGATAAGGAGTATTGGACAAAATCCGAATTGGATTTATTTCCTTTGGTGGCGGATTTGCACCAAAGCCCTTTCGGACAGTTTACACGAAAGCGGCATCCATCCGCACCGTTTCCTTGACCCTTCGGCAGGCAACGGCGCATTTGTCGATGTCTTTAATAAAACTTTTCTGCCAAATGAAACCGTTTGTTTTGAAAAAGATTTATTGACCGGCAAAATTTTGTCGCACCTGTATCCGGGCGACAAGGTACATATCAGTGGTTTTGAAGAAATAGAAGACCGTCCGGACAATAAGTACGATGTTATTTCATCCAATATTCCTTTCGGCGATGTAGCAGTTTTCGATAGTGCCTTTCTGAAAAGTGACGACATGGCAAAACGTCAATCCACCCGCACCATTCACAATTACTTTTTCCTGAAAAGCATTGACCATTTACGTGAGGGTGGCATTGTGGCATTCATCACCTCACAGGGAGTAATGAACAGCCCTACTAACGAGCCAATTCGCCAATGGTTGATGGATAATACTAATCTTATTTCAGCAGCAGGAAAGAAGCCTATTTGGAATAAATAAATATTCTGCGGTATCCACCTTTCGCTGAAGTTAAAGTCCAACTCCTCAAAAGTTATCGGGCGCGGGGTGATGTCCTTGCGCGGGCTTTT
>BNTP01000367.1 GCA_025996695.1 Bacteroidia bacterium
GTCTGTATTCAACATTGCAGGGCAAAAGGTGCATCAATCAACGGTTGATGGCAGTGCTACAATCAGTTTGAATAAGGATGTTTATATCGTGAGTGTGGGTAGCGAGAGCCAGAAAGTGATTGTGAAATAATAAAAAATAGAATTATGATAACAGATAAAGAGCCTAAAATTGAGGAGGCAGTAAGCTCTTACCTGATAGCGTAAAGAATAGTCATGTTTTGAGGCTACTATCAGTATTTTAACCGTCCAAGAGAGCAATCTTTCGGACGGTTATTTTTTCACTTTCAATTCCAGTTTCAGCATTTCGTAGATTTCTGTCCAAGGTTTTTCATAGCATTTAGTGAAAATATCTGCAAGTTTTCCATATAACTGCCGTGATAAACCTTCATTTCAACCCTCCATTCTGACGACAATAGGCATAAATATCTCTCACCGCATATTCGCACTGTCAGTATGCAACGCCCACCAACAGTTGTTCAAGTAGTCCCAGCCGCCGTATTTTTTCAGGTAAAAAAAGGCTTTTTGTGCATTCATTTTATACGATTCCGCAAAAAAAGGTACAATAAACGTGATAAAACTAATTTTATCGCTCGTCATCTTATCTAATTCCTTTGTTTTCATAATGCAAAGATAGCTATTTTTTATCAACAAACCAATTTAATACAAAAAAGGTGCCGAAACCGACACCTTTTTACTATCAGGGGAGCGGGACAAGCCCGCAATGCTGTACTTTCTTATTACTTGCGATCTCTGGGACCGCCACGACGATCGTTTGGACGACCGCCGCGATCGTTTCTGTCGCGACGCTCGCCTCTGTCGCTGCGATCTCCACGATCACGGTCGCGACGTTCGCCGCGATCATTGCCGCCACGAGCTGGGCCGCCTTTGTCGGTTGTGAATTGGGGTGCGAGGTCTTTTTTGCCATAGATTTCGCCACGGCAAATCCACACTTTCACACCAAGCAAACCAACTTTCGTCAACGCCTCGCCCAAAGCATAATCAATGTCTGCGCGCAAAGTATGCAACGGAGTACGTCCTTCCTTATACATTTCCGAACGCGCCATTTCAGCACCGTTCAAACGACCGGAGATTTGTACTTTGATACCTTCCGCACCCATACGCATCGTGGACGCAATCGCTGTTTTGATGGCACGACGATAGGCCATTTTGCCTTCCAGCTGACGTGCGATGTTGTTTGCCACAATCGTTGCATCCAATTCGGGACGTTTCACTTCAAAGATATTGATTTGAATTTCCTTATCGGTAATTTTCTTCAATTCTTCTTTCAGTTTATCTACTTCTGAACCTCCTTTACCGATGATAACGCCCGGACGAGCCGTGCACACGGTAATAGTGACCAATTTCAATGTACGTTCAATGACAATGCGAGATACGCTTGCTTTGGCCAG
>BNTP01000368.1 GCA_025996695.1 Bacteroidia bacterium
GCGCAAAATAAGCCGAAGGTGCTTTGAAATTAGCCGCAATATAGTTCGTCGCAGCCGCTTTGTATTGCATTGCCAAGTCGTTTACCTCATGATAATAGGTATCCAGCGAAATGTCTTTCGCTTCGTATTGTTTTTGCAACGTGTGATAACGCTGCGTTGTTTCTAATTGCAAGAGCGTCAACGCCTTGATTTTCAAGTTTTCAGACGCATCATCATTCAGTTTATAATCTCGTGCAAAACGGGCGGAATCTGCCGTTACGACGATGGTTTCTGTGCTGTCAATCACCAAATTTATCATCTGATGACCATACCGCAAGCGATAAAAATCAGGGGCTTTACGACTCGCGTGTTTTATTGCAAAGCGGCCGTTTTTCAGTTGAGCAGAATCCAAAATCGTGATTTCCGACACGCCAATATTTTCCAAATAGATCGTGCCGTCCACTGTGCCGGTCGTGCCTCGGACTCCAACTGATTGATTTCCCCGAGCAACTTGTTGTAACCATCTTTGGTCATGTAAGTTAATGCCATATTCTTCTTCTTTTTTACATAAATAAATAAGAATCTCAGATTTTCAGTCCGAAACTCTTACTTTGGTGTCAATGAAAACAATTAAATCTACTGCAAAGTTACGGATTGTTATTTAGAAATCCAAATTTTAGAGAATGTTTTATAACATATTTCACAAATATTTGGCTAAAACGCCTGCCAAACGTTGGGATTGGTCTACTCGTTCGACGATTTCGCCTTGTCGATTTCGCAGAAAAATGGTCGGAATTTGGGTCACATTGTATTTTTTTGCGGTGGGCGAATAAATTGACTGCACATCGTGCACACAAATCCACGGCAAATTGGCAGCGGCATTTTTCCAAAAATGAGTGTCCGAATCCAGCGAAATCTGGTAAATTTCCAGTCCTTTGGCGTGATAAGTACGGTACAAATCGGCTAAGAAACGGTTGTGTGCGGGCGAACCCTCCATTGCATAAGCCGTGAAATCAATCAGTGTGACCTTACCTTGACCCACTTGCGACAAAGTCACCTCCCGGCCGGTCTTATCCGGCAGCGTAATGTCGAAAAATAATTTGGAGTCGGCCTTTGCCACATCAACCGGCTCGTGTTTGGCATGCAAAGCCGCCCGCGATTGCGCATACCACGTTTTCAATTGCGCCGTTCGTGGGGCCATAGGGTAGGCCACGTGCCATGAATTAGCCACGGCACCAAACAATTTGCTATCGCTTTTGTCGTAAATATCAAAAATCATTTGTCCGTCCACCTGCTGAAAAAGCGCAAAATAAGCCGAAGGTGCTTTGAAATTAGCCGCAATATAGTTCGTCGCAGCCGCTTTGTATTGCATTGCCAAGTCGTTTACCTCATGATAATAGGTATCCAGCGAAATGTCTTTCGCTTCGTA
>BNTP01000369.1 GCA_025996695.1 Bacteroidia bacterium
CAACCGAAGCACAGGTGAACCTGAAAGCCAATCTTGCAAGTCCAACCTTCACCGGTACGGTAACTGTTCCAAATAAAACAGCAGCCGCCACTGACAATGGTACGCTTGTAGCAACGGAAGCACAGGTTTATGCTGTAGCAGCAGCAGGAAGCACCGGTATGAGCGCATTCCGTGACTCAGTTTATACAAAAGCGCAGACGCTGGCAGGCGTCAAAACATTCTCTGCTGCTCCGGTAGTCCCCAACAAGACTGTCGGCGCGGGCACTAGCGGCACCGCCGTAGCAACGGAAGCACAGGTAAACTTGAAAGCTAACCTTGCAGGCGCCACTTTCACCGGTGCGGTATCCGTTCCAACAAAAACTACGGCTGCCACCAGCAGCGGTACGCTTGTAGCTACGGAAGCGCAGGTTGCTCTTGCTCAAAACACAGCAGGCAACACTTTGAATCTTTTCCGTGACTCGGTTTATACAAAAGCGCAGACACTGGCAGGCATCAAAACATTCTCAGCTGCTCCGTTAGTCCCCAGCAAAGCAACAGCCGCAGGAAACAATCCTACCTACGTAGCAACGGAAGCACAGGTAAACCTGAAAGCTAACCTTGCAGGCGCCACTTTCACCGGAGCGGTATCCGTTCCAACAAAAACTACGGCTGCCACCAGCAGCGGTACGCTTGTAGCAACGGAAGCACAGGTAAACCTGAAAGCTAACCTTGCAAGTCCAACCTTCACCGGCACGGTAACTGTTCCAACAAAAACTGCGGGCGCTTCTAACAATGGTACGCTTGTGGCCACCGAAGCGCAGGTTTATGCTGCACAAACAGGCACAAACAGCGCTTTGAGCGCTTTCCGTGACTCAGTTTATACAAAAGCACAGACACTGGCAGGCGTCAAAACATTCTCTGCTGCTCCGGTAGTCCCCAACAAGACTGTCGGCGCGGGCTCTAGCGGCACCGCCGTAGCAACGGAATATCAGGTAAACCTGAAAGCTAACCTTGCAAGTCCAACCTTCACCGGCACGGTGTCTGTCCCAAGCAAATCATCGGCAGCCACCAGCAGCGGTAGTACGCTTGTAGCTACCGAAGCACAGGTCGCTTTGAAAGCCAACCTTTCCGGCGCCACTTTCACCGGTGCGATAGCTGTTCCAAATAAAACTGGGGCAGTCTCTAACGACGGTACGCTTGTAGCCACCGAAGCACAGGTTTATGCTTTATCACTGTCCGCGACCCCCGGCCTGGATACATTCAAGGATTCTGTTTACACAAAAGCGCAGACACTGGCAGGCGTCAAAACATTCTCAGCTGCTCCGTTAGTCCCCAGCAAAGCAACAGCCGCAGGAAACAATCCTACCTACGTAGCAACGGAAGCACAGGTAAACCTGAAAGCTAACCTTGCAG
>BNTP01000370.1 GCA_025996695.1 Bacteroidia bacterium
CCACAAGGTTAAACGAGAGAGAAAGAGAGAATGTAACTGCATTCGCAAACTAAACCCTGTGCGGGATACTTTTGGTGTTTTTTGTTATTCTTTGTTAAAAATATAGCCGATGCACTTCATTTTCAATAATTTAGTTTTTGAGTCGATTTTCCCCAAAAACGATGATTCCTGTTAAGAGTCGGATTTATATTGAGTATCAAGGAGAACGATGATTCCTGTTTAAGAGTCGGGTCTATATTGAGTATCAAGGAGTTAGCAGGCGAAAACCCGCTTCGACACCCACTTTCACACCCAAAAATCACCCATTTTTCGGGTGAAAAAACCCACTTTTTTTTCACATAAATTAAGAGGTTTTTCTGTCAAACTTTGTTAAATACTTGTTTGGTCGGAGCATAGGCTGTACTTTTGTTCTCGAAATGAAATCAGTTTCGTTTCGAGAAAATAAAAAAACGAGGATTCTTAAACAGGAATCCTCGTTTTTGGGTAAAAATGGGGGTGGAAAATTCGAGGTTTGGGGGGAGAATCTGCAGCAAAATTCTGTGTTTACGCAAATCTGTTTTTTACGGGTGAATCTTGTTTTGTATTGAAAAAAAGACTAATTTTGCGGCATATTTTATAAAGGCATGAAAAAACTTTTCAATCAGATATTACCGCATTTGGGAGTCATTTTTGGATTCTTTTTGTTGGTGTTAGTGTATTTTTATCCCGCTTTTGAGGGCAAAGTGTTGCAGCAGGGTGACATCACAAACTGGCTGGGGATGTCTCAGGAGCTTATGGTGTATGGTCAGCCGTCAGGCTGGACGGGTTCTATGTTTTCAGGCATGCCAAGCTATCACATCACGGGCTATCAGGCAGGTATGGATTTTGTCGGATGGACACAAGGTCGCATCTTGGGTGTCGTGCAATCCGAAACGGGCGGTGCTATTTTTATTTTGCTTATCACATCCTATATTTTGTTTTTATGCTTGGGTGCACGCCGGTGGTTAGCAGCTCTTGGGGCGATTGCGACGGCTTTTTCTTCCTACAATTTGATTATTTTCGTTGCCGGACATATCACAAAAGTGTGGACGATGTCCTATGTGCCGCTCGTGCTGGCGGGAATGGCCTTGCTCTTTCAACGAAAACGGTGGACAGGCTTTATGACGTTTGCCTTCGGTTTGGCGTTGATGATACACTCCAATCACCTGCAAATCACCTATTATACTGCTCTTTTTTGTACGATTGTGTATATCGGATTTTTGATTGACAAACTGCGAAAAAAGGAATACAAACAGACAGGCATCACAACCGGACTACTTGCTGCCGGTTTATTGCTGGCGGTCTTGGCCAATGCGTCCAATTTATATATGAACTACGAATCGGGCAAGGAAAGCATGC
>BNTP01000371.1 GCA_025996695.1 Bacteroidia bacterium
CTCCGCGAAGCTGGATTCGCTAGTAATCGCGCATCAGCCATGGCGCGGTGAATACGTTCCCGGGCCTTGTACACACCGCCCGTCAAGCCATGGAAGCCGAGGGTACCTGAAGTGCGTAACCGCAAGGAGCGTCCTAGGGTAAAACTGGTAACTGGGGCTAAGTCGTAACAAGGTAGCCGTACCGGAAGGTGCGGCTGGAACACCTCCTTTCTGGAGCTCGTTCCAAGTTAGAGTTTAGTTATTAGAGTTTAGAGTTTAGTTTTTTTTAACTCTACACTCTACACACTACACTCTAAATAGATAGGTTATTTTCTGTACTATGTAATTTAATGGTTTCTATAATATTGAACAGTAGAGGCGGCAACGTTTCTACAAACAAAGGAGAAGAGTTATTCCTGAAGGAAGAAGTTTCAAGGAAAGAGGATAACTTCGACCATAAGGACAGCGCAACGCATAGCGTTGCAGTTATTAGATATTAGAGTATAGAGTGTAGTCAAAAAAACGCACAAAAAAACTAAACTCTAAACTCTAAAAACTAAACTCTAAAAACAGTCCTATAGCTCAGTTGGTTAGAGCGCTACACTGATAATGTAGAGGTCGGCAGTTCAACTCTGCCTGGGACTACACAGCCCCTCCCGGCCTCCCCTCAGGAGAGGAGTAAAGAGGTTCTCCCCTGAGGGGGAGAGTTAGAAATCCCCCTTGAGGGGGATTTAGGGGGCTAAAATTTGGGGGATTAGCTCAGCTGGCTAGAGCATCTGCCTTGCACGCAGAGGGTCAACGGTTCGAATCCGTTATTCTCCACCAAAGCCCCACCCAACCTCCCCCTGAGGGGAGGAGTCGGAAGCGGTTCTCCCCCTTGAGGGGGAGTTAGAGGGGGCTTACGTTCTTTGACATATTGGTACAAAACAAGAAAACAAGTAGAGCAACAAAAATATTCTTTGAATTAAAAATTAAGAATTAAAAATTAAAAATTAGTGCTTGCATTGATTGGTAATTTTTGGTGATTGGTTTTGATTCTGAGGTATGGAAAGGATTAATTTTTAATTTTTTCCAAAGGAGAAATAAGAAAGAAAGGGCAGACGGGTTCAGGGTCTATTTCACTCCTCTATTCGAGGTGCTTTTCACCTTTCCCTCACGGTACTGGTTCACTATCGGTCTCTTGGATGTATTTAGCCTTGCGGGATGGTCCCCGCGGTTTCGTACAGGATTTCTCGTGTCCCGCACTACTCAGGATACCACTAAGCTTCATCGAAAAGTCGTGTACGGGATTTTCACCCTCTATGATTCAACTTTCCAGCTGATTCCACTTTCCCGATTTCTTGCTACATCGTGGTCCTACAACCCCGGTATTGCCTAAACAACGCCGGTTTGGGCT
>BNTP01000372.1 GCA_025996695.1 Bacteroidia bacterium
GCACGAATGTGCTTGTGCCTTACGGCACCGGCACTGCGAGTAGCGATTACACCGCGATTACCAATGCGAGTAACGGTTTGATGGTGTTGCCTCAAGAAACTGTGTTGGGAGCCTTCACCGGCAGCACGCCGGAATATGGCACGGTAGCCGAAATAGCCGCCACTCCGGCGGATGCTTCCTATTTGTACGCCACCATTGCCGAAGTGGATTATCTCACCAACGACACTGTGAACAGGCGTCAGGTGGTTTTCCGCCTGCACGACCCGAAAATCCACAATATTAAATTTTTGTAACTTCGCACCCAAAAAAAAACATACAAATACGATGACAAATAATTTCATTCAGCAAATCAATCTGGATTTGTACAAGCAAGAGGTTATCACTTCTGCTGCGTATAAATTTACAGATAGGTGTTTTGTTTCGCAAGCGAAAAAAGAAAATGTAGTGATCGTTTCTTTTCAGGTGAAACCTGAGCAATCGGTAGATTTTGAACTCTTGACAAAAGAGTTTAACAACGAACTCATTGACCAACAAATTCGTTACTATACCGAACAAAAATTCGGTGACATTCGTAACCGTATTGTCGAAAAAGCATTTTCCCCAATCTCTAAATAATCAACCCTATGTCATATCAAATATTACCTTTTCGCTTTGAGCGATTTAATGAGTCGGAATACTTGTTGACAAACGATGTTGGTGAATTTCATTTTTTGGAAAAAAGATGATTTTGAAAAGTTTGTTTCTCAAAACTTAGATACAAATAGCGATATATTTTATGATTTGAAATCGAAACAAATTGCTACGGATACAGAATTAGAGCCTGTTGTTGAAATGTTGGCAACAAAGTTCCGCACAAAAAAGAGTATTCTCAATGATTTCACAAGCCTACACATGGTTGTTCCTACTTTGCGATGTAATTCTAATTGCATTTATTGCCAAGTTTCCAAAAAGGATTTGGACGACAAGGGTTTTGACATGTCACGCGATACGGCTAAAAAGATTGTGAAAACGATTTTTGAAAGTCCTTCGCCGGTAGTGAAGATTGAATTTCAAGGTGGCGAGCCGTTGACGTATTTTGAAATGGTACAATATATTATTGAAGAAGCAGAGTGGGTTAATTTGTTTAAGAAAAAGCGGTTGGAATTTGTTATGTGCTCGAATATCAGCCTAATAACGTTTGAACAACTGAAATATCTCAAAAAGCACAAATGTTATATTTCGACTTCATTAGATGGTCCAAGAGATTTACATAAGGGGACTTCTAAAAATTAAACCATTGTCAAATAAATAAATATGCGTATCTTTGCGGCATAAAAACAATAAGGGAACGCGCGTAAATAATCTTTACGTTTTAATTTGTAAGCATAT
>BNTP01000373.1 GCA_025996695.1 Bacteroidia bacterium
AACCTAATTCTGGCAATCAAAAGACCCCTGAAAGAAGGCGTAGATTACGGTTTGGTGGGCGACATCCAAGAGGTTAATGCCCCGATTCTGAATGAGTTGCTCCAACAAAATTTGTTGCCCGTGCTGACACCCATCACACACGACGGCGAAGGTCAACTCCTGAATACCAACGCCGACACCATTGCCGCAGAAATAGCCAAAGCTCTGTCGTTCGATTTCAAGGTGCGACTAATTTACTGTTTTGAAAAAAAAGGTGTACTAAGCGACGAAAACGACGACAACAGCGTCATTCGCTTCATCGACCAAGATGAATTTCAACGCTACAAAAGCGAAGGAGTCATCACCGGAGGCATGATTCCCAAGATAGAAAACGCCCTGAGAGCCATTGAAGCCGGTGTGAAAGAAGTAATCATCACCTCTCCCGCTGAAATGAACGACGGGAAAGGCACTATCATCCAATAATAATGAAAGAAAGTCAGACTACCCCGCAGGGGTTACAGGTGCATAACCGTAGGTGTAGCGAAGCGCAACCCACGGAATTTGAAATGATCGCAAAAACGCTCTACGGCTTGGAAGAAATCCTCGCCAAAGAGCTAACCGAGCTGGGAGCCAACGACTTGCAAATCGGGCGACGCATGGTGTCGTTTTCGGGCGACAAAGCCTTGCTCTATAAGGCTAACTTCCACTGTCGCACAGCATTACGCATCCTGAAACCCATCGCGACATTCAAAGCCGCCAATCCGGACGAAGTGTACGAACAAGTCAAAGAAATCGACTGGTCGCAATACATAGCGTCTAAAAAGACGTTTGCCATTGACACTGTCGTGTATTCGGAAAAATTTACCCACTCCAAATTTGTAGCCTACCGCGTGAAAGACGCCATTGTGGATTGGTTTGAAGCCAACGACATGCGTCGACCTTCCGTGAGCGTGACCAACCCCGATGTGCAGTTGCATGTGCATATTTCGCACAACGATGTCACGATTGCGCTGGATAGTTCGGGCGATTCGCTGCACAAGCGTGGTTACCGCATCGACGACGGTGAAGCCCCTCTGAATGAGGTACTTGCAGCAGGGATGATTCTAAAAACCGGCTGGCACGGCGAAAGTAATTTTGTAGACCCGATGTGCGGTTCGGGAACGCTCCTCATCGAGGCGGTGCTCATCGCTCTGAATATCGCTCCGGGCGTCTTTCGCCCAAAATATGCCTTTGAAAAATGGGACGATTTTGATGCGGATTTGTTTGAAACCATCAGTTCGGACGATGCGCATGAAAAAGAGTTTAAGTTCAAGGCTTATGGTTCGGATATTTCGCCCAAAGCCATTGCCATCGCCAATGCGAACATCAAAAATGCA
>BNTP01000374.1 GCA_025996695.1 Bacteroidia bacterium
GTTTCAAACATATTGTCAATCAGTTCACGCAAATTAGGATAATCGGGCGAAATATCTTTCGTGACCCTTCGCAAAAGCGGGTGACCATATAAATAAATTGGCAATACCATGTCAATTATGAATTAAAAATTAAAAATTAAAAATTATTTTTACTATATTCTAATAACTAAACTCTAATATCTAAACTCTAATAACTAAACTCTAATATCTAAACTCTAAGTAGGTTTGCAGCAGGATTGTGGCGCTTAGTTCGTCGACTAACTCTTTATTTTGTCGCTGTTGTTTTTTTAAGCCGCCTTGCAGCATCGCTTGATGTGCCAAAACGGATGTGAAACGCTCGTCAACCATTTTAATTTCCACTTCAGGGATTTCCTGATGCAACTTTTTGCGAAATTGCAATACACGTGGCATATTTTCCGAGGGCAGATAATTCATTTGTCGCGGCTCACCCAAAAGAAACAATTCTACTGATTCACTTCCCATATATTGCTTCAAAAACGGAATAATTTCCGGGCTGGGCAACGTTGTCAGCCCTCCGGCAATCAGCTGCAGAGGGTCAGTAACCGCCAATCCCGTCCGTTTTTTCCCGTAATCAATTGCAATAATTCGTCCCATATTAAGCCGCAAAGATACGAAAAAAATTAAAAATTAAGAATTAAGAATTAAGAAAAGCGCGGAAATTCTATTGAATTTATTTTTGCTCATTCGCTTTTTTGGAGTCTTCCAATTTTTGAACTTGCTTCGCAATTGCCTCATCTTCAATCTTTTCAAACAATAATGCTGGCTGACTTAATGGATGTCCGGCGGGTAAAAGGTCTGTTGAGCCTAATTGTGACCAGCGCAAGTCCGATTTGTTAATCAACTGCTTGATTTTAGCCGAAGAAAACGGCAAAAACGGTTCAAACGCGAGGGCAAGATTGGCTGTAATTTGCAGGGCGATGTTCAAAATCGTTCCTGTGCGCGCCATATCAGTCTTTGCCAGCTTCCAAGGTTCTGTGTCTGCCAGATATTTATTGCCGATGCGTGCCAAATTCATTGCGTCTTTCAATGCGTCACGGAAACGGTAATTGTCCAAATTGTTTTCCAATTCTTTTTTGCCCGAAAATGTGCCCGCCAATGAGTTTTTGAATTTGGAAGGCGATAAAATATCCACGTCGCGCAATTGGGCGGTGTGGTTGCACGAATATCTGGAAGATTTTCCTAATAAGCAAGATGTTTTGCGCTATGTGTTGACGGCTAACGCTCCCGAAACAAAGGATAACGACTTCACGTGGAAAGATTTTCAGGCACGTAACAATAATGAATTAGTTGCGATTTTGGGTAATTTCATCAACCGCGCCCTGGTCTTGACGGT
>BNTP01000375.1 GCA_025996695.1 Bacteroidia bacterium
ACAACCGATGTGTTGTGTTATGGCGACAGCACCGGCACGGCCAAAGTCAGCATAACGCCCGCCACGCCGTATGCGCCTTACACCATCACCTGGTCGAATGGCGATGTCGGCCTGCAGGCCAATCATTTCCCGAAAGGCACACATTCGGTTACTCTCACGGATGAAAATGGCTGTTCTGTCACGCGTTTCTTCGATATTGGACAACCCAATCCATTGACAGCGCGTTTCTCTCAAGTCAACGAACCGCTCTGTTTCGGCAGCAGCACCGGCTCTATACAAACAGAAATTTCAGGCGGCACAGCACCTTACACGTATCTTTGGTCAACCGGAGCCACCACAGCGAATATCGAAAACTTGCCCCAAGACGATTATCGGGTGTTGGTCACGGATGCCAACGGCTGTTCCTATGAAACGCAAATGACTCTGAACGAACCGGCTGTCTTGAAACTGAATTTCTTGGACGTGAAAGACCCGTCGTGTTTCGGCAACCGCGATGGCTATATTCGCACGCAAACCGAGGGCGGCACGAAAGATTACACTTATTTGTGGTCCACCGGCGCCACCACGGCGAACGTAGACAAGCTGCCCAAAGGCGATTATTGGGTGGTGGTGACGGATAAAAACGGCTGCTCCTATAAAGCAGAAATCACTTTGCATGAGCCGGAAGTCTTGGAGTTGAGTTTTGTCAAATCAACAGAACCGTCCTGTTTCGGCAACCGCGACGGTTCTATACAGACGGCAACTGTGGGTGGCACAGCACCTTACACATACAAATGGTCAACGAATGAAATCACTCCGGACATCAACAATTTGCCCAAAGGCGATTATTGGGTCATCGTAACGGATAAAAACGGTTGCTCCTATAAAGCAGAAATAACTCTGCATGAACCGGAGCCGTTGGTGTTGGATTTTACCGAGTCGAAAGAACCGTCTTGCTTTGGCAGTCGCGATGGTTATATACGCACAGCAACCATGGGTGGCACAAAAAATTATACTTATTTGTGGTCAACCGGCGCCACCACGCCTAATATTGACATGCTGTCCAAGGGCGATTATTGGGTGCGCGTGACGGATAAAAACGGTTGTTCGTATCAAAAGCAAATTACTTTGAACGAGCCGGCTCCCTTGAGTGTGAGTTTCTCGGAAGTGAAAGATCCACAATGTTTTGGCACAAGCACCGGCTATATCCACACGATAACTGTGGGCGGCACGAAAGATTACACTTATTTGTGGTCAACCGGCGCCACCACGCCTAATATTGACATGCTGTCCAAGGGCGATTATTGGGTGCGCGTGACGGATAAAAACGGTTGTTCGTATCAAAAGCAAATTACTTTGAACGAGCCGG
>BNTP01000376.1 GCA_025996695.1 Bacteroidia bacterium
AATGTAGAAATTGATGTTGTTGGCAGCCAAATAGTTCTTCACATTGTCGGGAAGATTTTCTTTGACTTGCGCCTCGTTCCAAACGGTATTCAACAGGAAAGTACCGTTTTTCTTCAAGCCTTTGGTCACGTCGTACAACCGCAAATAGGCCTGAACGTGACAAGCTACAAAGTCCGGCGTATTAACCAAATAGGTACTCCGAATCGGATTGTCGCCGAAACGCAAGTGTGATGCCGTGAAACCACCTGATTTTTTGGAATCGTACGCGAAATACGCCTGACAATATTTATTGGTATTGTCGCCAATGATTTTGATGGAGTTTTTGTTCGCGCCCACTGTTCCGTCAGCACCCAAACCGTAAAATTTCGCTTCAAACGGACCGTTTTCCAATATCAATTCCGGTTTTAGAGGAAGAGATTTGAACGTCACGTCGTCCACGATGCCAATCGTAAAACCATTCTTAGGCGTTGGCAAAGCCAAATTTTCATACACAGAAAGTATCTGAGCAGGCGTAGTATCTTTGGAGGACAAACCGTAACGACCGCCCACGATAGTCGGAGCATTCGTAGAGCCGTAGAAACAGTCTTTTACGTCCAAATACAAAGGTTCGCCGGTTGCTCCCGGTTCTTTGGTGCGGTCGAGTACCGCAATCGTTTTCGCTGTTTTAGGCACAGCAGCCAGGAAATGTTTCGCCGAGAACGGACGATACAAATGCACGCAAACGACACCGACTTTTTCGCCTTTTTTCGTCAAATAGTCGATGGTTTCCTTGATAGCTTCCGTCACAGACCCCATCGCGATAATCACACGGTCGGCATCTTCTGCACCATAATAATCAAACAAACCATATTTGCGACCGACCAAAGCCGACAATTGGTTGACATATTCTTCCACGATGCCCACCACTTTGTCGTAATAGACATTCGATGCCTCACGTGCCTGAAAATAAATATCAGGGTTTTGCGCCATCCCGCGAGCCACCGGAGCTTCGGGACTCAACGCACGCTGACGAAATTCCGACAAGGCTTTTTGGTCAACCAACCCGGCCAAGTCGTCATTTTCCAATGCTTCGATTTTCTGAATTTCGTGAGAAGTACGGAAGCCATCGAAGAAATGCACAAACGGCACACGTGCTTTGATTGCGGACAAATGCGCCACAGCCGCCAAATCCATTACTTCCTGCACAGAGCCGGTAGCAAACATCGCGCAACCGGTCTGACGCACTGCCATCACATCTTGATGGTCGCCAAAAATCGACAACGCATGAGATGCCAAAGCACGCGCCGACACGTGATACACGCCCGGCAACAGTTCTCCGGCAACTTTGTACATATTCGGAATC
>BNTP01000377.1 GCA_025996695.1 Bacteroidia bacterium
CCTTAAGTTTGCGGAGAAATTAAAATCCGGGGAAAAATCGTTACTTTTGTTGTAAGAAAGTAAAGATTTAACCGACTGACAAATGGTAAACTATATGCCTACTTAGATTTAAAAATCTACACGCCGAATTAGACCATCGTCAGTCAAGCTGAGGAATACTGTATAGAATGTTAGGCTTAGAATCCTATTTAAGGTGTTAGTACGCCCAGCTTCTCGGTTAAATCCAAACTTAATAACAAATTAAAAATACAAAAGTATGAAAAATTTATTTATTGGGATTGATTTTGCGAAAGAAAAATTTGATGTAGCCCTCATTCATGGCTCAAACGTGGATGCAGTGAAGTATCATCAGTTTGAAAACACGAAAAAAGGCTGTGCAGCATTGCTCAAATGGGTGAAAGAGCAAAGCGGCGAACCAAAGTCGGAATGGCTGTTTTGTGGCGAGCACACAGGTTTGTACAGTGTGGTTTTGAGTGAGTTTTTGGTAAAAAAAGAGTTGTTTATGTGGTTGGAGAATCCGCTGCAAATCAAGCGATCTATCGGCATTAAGCGCGAGAAAAACGACAAGGTGGACAGTCGAGAAATAGCTCTTTATGCCTATCGGTTTCAGGACAAGTCACGGGCTTATCAATTGCCCGACAAGGACTTAAAAGATTTGGATTTGTTGCTCTCTCATCGGGAGCGATTGTTGAAAAACAAGCATGCCCTTCAAGTTTCATCCAATGAAATACGGGCGGTGTTGCAAAGAAATTCAACGGCACGTTACATTTATGAACAATCCTGGCAGGATATTGAACGGATTGACAAAGAAATTAAAAAGATAGAAGATAGGATGAAAAGCATAATTAAATCCAATGAGTCCTTAAACGAAACGTATGAAATCATAACATCCCTGATTGGGATTGCATTGATTAATGCGGCAACAATTATTGTAGCCACTGAAAACTTCACCCGTTTTCAGAACAGTCGGCAATTTGCCTGTTATGCGGGCATGGCACCATTTGGCAAACAGTCGGGTTCTGCCCTAAACAGACAGCCACATGTGAGCCATTTGGCAAACAAGACAATTAAGAAGTTGCTCACACAGGCTGTGCGGTGCGCCATACAGCACGACATGAATATGCGACACTATTATCAACGAAAGTTGGCTGAAGGCAAAATTGAGTGGGTAGTTATCAACAATTTGAGAAATAAGTTCATTCATCGCATGTTTGCGCTTGTTGATAACAAACAACTCTATCAAGTGGACTATCAATGGTCAGAAAATAAAAATTTAGCTTAAACAATGTTAACATAGTGGTTTTTTTACGAGAATTGTTTGGAAATTAACATAGAATTCGG
>BNTP01000378.1 GCA_025996695.1 Bacteroidia bacterium
CGGTATCCCCGACTGTTCCGAGCAAATCGGCAGCAGCCGGAAACAATGCTACCGTTGTAGCAACGGAAGCACAGGTTTATGCTGTTTCAGCAGGAGCAGGCAACGCTTTGAGCGCATTCCGTGACTCAGTTTACACAAAAGCACAGACACTGGCAGGCAACAAAACGCTCAGCGGCAACACCGCCGTTGGCGGCACTTTGGGCGTGACGGGCGCAACAACGCTAAGTAACACTTTGGCAGTGACGGGCGCCACGACCTTGACCGGCAACCTGACCGCAAATGGCACGACGGCTTCTTTCCCGAACGCCAATCCAACGGTAAAGGCGAAAAGCGCGGCCGCTGTTCTTGCCAACACTACCCAGCTCGCAACGGAGGCACAGGTTGCTCTTGCTCAAAACACGGCAGGCAACGCTTTGAGCCTTTTCCGTGACTCCGTTTACACAAAAGCGCAGACACTGGCAGGCAACAAGACTTTCAGCGGTACCAATACTTTCAGCGGCACCAACACTTTCACGGTATCCCCGACTGTTCCGAGCAAATCGGCAGCAGCCGGAAACAATGCTACCGTTTTAGCAACGGAAGCACAGGTTTATGCTGTTTCAGCAGGAGCAGGCAACGCTTTGAGCGCATTCCGTGACTCCGTTTACACAAAAGCGCAGACACTGGCAGGCAACAAGACTTTCAGCGGTACCAACACTTTCACGGTATCCCCGACTGTTCCGAGCAAATCGGCAGCAGCCGGAAACAGTCCTACCGTTGTAGCAACGGAAGCACAGGTCGCTTTGAAAGCCGACATTGCAAGCCCAACTTTCACCGGTACGGTAACTGTTCCGGCAAAAACTGCGGCCGCCACTAACAACGGCACGCTTGTGGCCACCGAAGCACAGGTTTATGCTTTATCAGTGGCAGGAAACACCGGTCTGAGCGCATTCCGTGACTCTGTTTATACAAAAGCACAGACACTGGCAGGCAACAAAACGCTCAACGGCAACACCGCCGTTGGAGGCACTTTGGCCGTGACGGGCGCAACGACCTTGACCGGCAATCTGACGGCAAATGGCACGACGGCTTCTTTCCCGAACGCCAATCCAACGGTAAAGGCGAAAAGCGCGGCCGCTGTTCTTGCAAACACTACTCAGCTCGCAACGGAGGCACAGGTTGCTCTTGCTCAAAACACGGCAAGCAGCGCTTTGAGCCTTTTCCGTGATTCGGTTTATTTACGGAATCAGACCTTGGCAGGCAACAAGACTTTCAGCGGCACCAACACTTTTTCGGTATCCCCGACTGTTCCGAGCAAATCGGCAGCAGCCGGAAACAATCCTACCGTTTTAGCAA
>BNTP01000379.1 GCA_025996695.1 Bacteroidia bacterium
GCGACATCGCCGCGAAAGCGAAGAAGCTGGCTTATGGTATGGACAGTGCCAAATTGGCAGGAATAGCTGCCGGCGCCAATTTCGTTCTTGTCGAAAACATTTTGACATCGACCGCAACGATGAACGCGTTGTCGGCGGCTCAGGGTCGGGCACTTCTTGACTCTATCAGAAATAGAAGCAGTCAAGGGTCGACCACCTTGAACGCTTTCCGTGACTCGGTTTACACAAAAGCACAGACGCTGGCGGGCAACAAAACGCTCAGTGGCAACACCGCCGTTGGCGGCACCTTAGGTGTGACGGGCGCCACGACCTTGACCGGCAACCTGACGGCAAATGGCGCGACGGCTTCTTTCCCGAACGCCAATCCAACGGTCAAGGCCAAGAGCACGGCAGCTGTTCTTGGAAACACCACAGAGCTTGCAACGGAAGCACAGGTAGCTCTTGCACAAAACACAGCAGGCAACACTTTGAATCTTTTCCGTGACTCTGTTTATAAAAAAGCACAGACCTTGGACGGCGTCAAAACTTTCTCTGCCGCACCGTTAGTCCCCAGCAAAACAACAGCTGCAGGAAACAATCCTACCTATGTAGCAACAGAAGCGCAGGTAAACCTGAAAGCTAACCTTGCCAGCCCTACTTTCACCGGCACGGTATCCGTTCCAACAAAAACTACGGCCGCCACGAGTAGCGGAACGCTTGTAGCAACGGAAGCACAGGTAACTCTTGCACAAAACACAGCAGGCAACACTTTGAATCTTTTCCGTGACTCTGTTTATAAAAAAGCACAGACCTTGGACGGCGTCAAAACTTTCTCTGCTGCACCGTTAGTCCCCAGCAAAACAACAGCTGCAGGAAACAATCCTACCTATGTAGCAACAGAAGCGCAGGTTAACCTGAAAGCTAACCTTGCCAGCCCTACTTTCACCGGCACGGTATCCGTTCCAACAAAAACTACGGCCGCCACGAGTAGCGGAACGCTTGTAGCAACGGAAGCACAGGTAGCTCTTGCACAAAACACAGCAGGCAACACTTTGAATCTTTTCCGTGATTCGGTTTATAAAAAAGCACAGACCTTGGACGGCGTCAAAACATTCTCTGCTGCACCGTTAGTCCCCAGCAAAACAACAGCTGCAGGAAACAATCCTACCTATGTCGCCACCGAAGCACAGGTAAACCTGAAAGCCAACCTTGCCAGCCCTACTTTCACCGGCACGGTATCCGTTCCAACAAAAACTACGGCCGCCACGAGTAGCGGTACGCTTGTAGCAACGGAAGCACAGGTAGCTCTTGCACAAAACACAGCAGGCAACACTTTGAATCTTTTCCGTGACTC
>BNTP01000380.1 GCA_025996695.1 Bacteroidia bacterium
GGGGTTCCAGCGTGTGCCTTTCCGATCCCTTGGGTAGTGTGGGTTTTACAGGGGAATTTACCCCCCCCCCCCCCGTAAACTACTGACAATGAGGGAGTTGTGAGCGATATTTGTTTATTGCTTACCATGTGTCTGATGTCCATGTTGCGTGTATTATACTTCCATTGCTGATAGTCGAAACCACGTCACGACTATATTCGTCAGCAAAGGTACAAACTTTTTTCATATAATCACACATTATTAGACAATTTTAACATTAGGGCTATGGTTGCTCATATCGTAGACGTAAGGGTGCCGTCCAAAAGCTGGGTTTCAAGGACGTCGCCGGTCTTTAGGGCGGCCGACGAGCGCACAGCTTTGCCGTTGTGTCGCGTGATGGAATAGCCTTGCGAGAGGATGTAATCGGGCGATGAGAGTTTGAAAAACGCCTCTTTTTCTTTCCAAAGGGTTTCTGCTTGAAAAAGAAATTGTTTGCTTGACTGCTGCAAACTGCCTTTCAAGGCATCCAAAAGCATGCTTTTGCGGTCGATGTAAGAATGGGAATAAATTTGCAAATTGCTCTTGAACCCCTCCAAAGTTAGTCTGTTTTTGTCGATGCACCCTTGCGCCGAAAGGGGCAAATAGTGCGTCAATCGCTTGATAAATTCTTGCGCCGTGGCTAACATATCTTGTGCTCCGACAATTATATTCTCTTGACAACCAATCAGTTGCGCATAAGCATCTTCCAAGCGATTGACCAAATAATCAGCGACTGCCGTAGGTGTTTTTGCGCGGTAATGGGAAATAAAATCCAAAACCGTGTCGTCGCGTTCATGTCCGATTCCGGTGATAATCGGCAACGGAAATTGGGCGCAATTTGCCGCCAAATTGTAGCTATCGAAGGACGCTAAATCAGAGGTTGCTCCACCGCCGCGAATAATTACCACCACATCAAAAGCCTCGATGTGCTGATAGATGCGATTCAGAGCCTCTATGACAGATTGTTCGGTCTGCGCGCCCTGCATGACTGCCGAAAAGATGACCGGATAAAACACAAAACCGCGTTGATTGTTTTGCAGGTGATTGATAAAATCTTCGTATCCGGCTGCCGTGCGGGACGTGATGACAGCGACGCGTTGGGGGAGAGCGGCCATCGGCAATTCTTGGTTGAGTGTTAGAATGCCATCTTGTTTGAGCTGATTAAGAATTTGCTGCCGCCGTTGCTGCATATCGCCCATGGTGTAAGTCGGGTCAATTTCACTCACACTCAGTCCGTAGCCGTAGAGGGCATGAAAATCCACCGACACGCGCACCAGCACTTTCAGTCCGGACAATCTGTCATAGAGGCTCTG
>BNTP01000381.1 GCA_025996695.1 Bacteroidia bacterium
GGCGGTTTTGTAACCTATCTCATTTTCCTGTTTGTAAATCATTATCAACATAGCAACAATCAACGTCATGTAGAGGACTATTTGTGTGCCGTTTTCATTCAAAGACGAGAAATGGCTAAAATTCATTTCCTGTTTTAGAAAACGGAAAAACACTTCAATTTTGAGTTTTCCGTACTCAAAACTCTTAAAAGTACATCAAACTCTTTCACGATAGAAAGCTTTCTGTTTTCCAACAAACGCCCCACAAAGAGCAATCCTTTGTGGGACTTCATCTCGCCGAAAGCTTCTGCCGAAGATTGACCGCGGTCAAAAACATAAACGGTGGCATGGTCTGCGGTTTTCTTAAAATGCTCTTTCACATTTTCAGGAAGTGCTAACGATTCACAGGCATATTTATCTTCCGTATGCGTTGCGATACAGGTGCCATACATGCCATCGAAATTTGATGGTATATTTCAGCATTTTCTTCTCTTTGTAGCCATTGCTGCATGTCATGCCTTCCTTCAGTTTATTGGCCGTTTCCAACACCAACGAACTGTCAACGCGCTGAAGAGTCAAGCCTGCAAGCGTTTTACTGGGATACAATTGAGAAAATCGCTCAAAAATAACTTCATGGATTTGCCTGAAATAATCCACTTTCATGACTGCTAAACGGTCGGAAAGGGAACTGTGTGCAATGAGCGTCCTCTCCTCTTCAACGTTGAACAGCAATCGAAATTGTGGCGATTTGAGCAAAGTGAATCTGCCAGGTACTTAATTTTGATTGCCAACTATCGCTTGGCTTGCTGATGGCTTTTTTCTTCCGAACACGACTGGGCGGAGCCCTACGAAAGGAATGCCCCGCCAACACTAAGCCCCAACGGGTGGGGTGGCAGAAATCGCTTCATTTAAATAAAAATCAACCAACCATATCCATATTATAAAACTTATTTCGCTTGACAGATAAGGAGTCACAGAGGTTATCTTTTTGCCATTGCTTTATCTGTTTTACCGTATTCCCGTCATTACTTTCATGATTTCTTCTTCATCTAAGTTGGACGTCATTGCAGGTATTATCAGTGCCATATCGGTTATTCCGTTCATCGGATTTTGATTTAATTCGTTCTTGTATCTTCCAAAAATAGTTTCAATAATATCATCGCAACACATTAAAGTTTCTTTTTTTCTCGTCCTTTGTTGCATGTTATTATCCAGATATTCAGTGAATAAGGTGTTAAACAATTCTTGCTTCGTACTGTTGGGTGTTGATTTTAAAGCCTTCAAACACGCTTTATAAGTTTTCGGATTTAGCCCGTTATGTTTTAACAAAACAGACAGTTTCTCAATAGC
>BNTP01000382.1 GCA_025996695.1 Bacteroidia bacterium
ATATTGGTCAAGCATTGGTTGTTGTTCCGAAGTAACCGAAACAAGCCTTAAATCGTAATTATTCACGATTTTCATAACCGCAATATCCTTCTGAATCTGTTCCACTAATGTTTTCTCGCAATTGCAATTGCAATCGGATGATTTGATGATAATATCTTGCACATCTGTTATCACTGTTTGCGGTTGAATCGGCTCTACATCGTCTTGTACCGGCGTTTCTTCTTTTGGAGGGACAGGCTCGTAATAGTTGTATTCGGTTTCCGTTCCGGAATATTGCCTGTCTTTGAATTCTTTCTTTGACGATAACAATTTTTTACCGCCAACCGAAAACCCGAATTTCACTTTAAGACCAACCGCCAATGGCGAAACCTTATCTATCGGATATTGTGATGTCAACATTCCGCGCATCAATGGAGCTGCCGGATTATCAGAATTGTATTCAACAAGCCGGTTGCCGGAATAATTGTCTTTCAGGATATTGTTAAATCCATAATCCATGAAAATTCCGGTATAAAGATTTTTTCCTGTTCCAACATTCCATTTCATGCCGGTTTCCAACGTTCCCATCAAAGATGCGCCAAAATTCAAATTGGTTTTGCTGTCTTGCATTGGAAAACTGCCGTAACCCAAATCATTCTGCCAGATTTCCAATTGGTCATAATCCGGATAATAGCCCGAAGTGGTAAGTACAGACGGATTAGTCTTATAGTATCCGTAGATTGGCAAACCTAATTTGAAGCCCAAAGACGTATAGAATTTGTTATTACCTCCGGTTTGATACAACAAAGCGAGCGGGATATTTATCATGCCCAACCGTTGCCGTTCCAAATAGTTATCAATTTGTGAATAATAGATGATTCTATTTCCCAACACATCAGACGTTTCAAAAGCATCGCTCAAGCCATCCACTGCAATAACTCTTTGATAAAAAGCGTATTCGGCTCCTGTGGACAAGCCCCAGTGCGGATTGAAAAAATGGGTGTAACCGAAGCCGAAAGCACCGCCTGCGCCTGCACTTGGTTGTCCGACAGTTGAATTATAGTTCAACAACGACCATCCCCCGGCTCCCCATACGGAAATTTCATGTGGAAAATAGTTTGTCTTTCCCATTGATTGAGGTGCAAAAAAATACCGTTCGATACTGTCGTCCAATGGTTTTTCATTCTGTGCGTAACTTGTATTTGTCGATAGAAGCCCTGCTAATAGCAGCAGGGAACTTCTATACAATACGTTTGATATGATTTTTCGATTTCTCATATTCTTTTCTTTTTTAATTAACGATGATTTTAAAATTCGTTTCCAAATCGTTGGACTTGAATTTCA
>BNTP01000383.1 GCA_025996695.1 Bacteroidia bacterium
GATGCTGCGGGAGATTCCGGGATAGGGGCCCCTGAATGGTTTTGCCTTGCCTCCTCTTTGCGGCTTCCCTAAAGTGCCGAATATGAAAATTCTGGTCGTGGCGATTGCCGCAAACCAGTAATGGGCGGCGGCGGTTTTTGCAACAAAGATTTTTGGAAGATTTCAATTTTTTGGGGGAACAGGCGCGTTTTTTTGGGGCGATTCAGGGGGCCGCAATCCCGGAATTGTAGCCCTTTGCCACGGTTTGGATACTCTTTTTTCGCGTGAAAGTATTTTTTCGGGGGCGTGATTTTTTTGCTGTTTTTATATTTTCATGGGTTGACAATTTTTCCCCGGCGTGGTTTAGTCCCGCCGTCGTTACCGCGTCCCCACGCGTTTTCCCGGCCTCCGCTGGCCAACCTCCTTCACGGCAAGGAGAGCGTTTATCTCTGGAGTTTTCGTTCTGTTGTTTTTGTTCTGTTTTGCTGACCCCGCCAACATCGGGCGCGGGGTTCCGCCGCCAACTCCACTGTTCAAGACCTCGCCTGTCGTTCCGGGAGCAACCCACTCCGCGCATCCGCCGTTCCAAAGGCTGTTCCTTAAGACCGGTGTGCCCTGCGTTCATTGGCGTCCTTTGATCCCCATCCGGCGTTCCGCCATCCCGTTCTCCCGTTTTTTTCACCCACCTTTCATTCTCATTTCGTCTTTTTTCCACCTCTTTTTTTCCCATGGCCGGTCACAATAAATGTTCTAAAATCAAACGCCTCAAGGGGGCTCTGGACGCCAAGCGCGGCACGCTCTTTTCCCGCTTCTCGCGCGAAATCACCATGACGGCGAAGCTCGGCGGCGGCGACCTCACCACGAACTTCCGCCTGCGCGGAGCCGTGCAGGCCGCCAAGGCGCAGAATATGCCCAACGACACCATCGACCGGGCCATCAAAAAAGGCACCGGCGAGCTGGACGGGCAGGCTTACGAGGAGCTGATTTACGAGGGCTACGCCCCCGGCGGCGTGGCCGTGCTGCTGGAGGTGATGACCGACAATCGCAACCGCACCGCCGCCGATTTGCGGGCCATTTTTTCCAAGCACAACGGCAACCTGGCCACCAGCGGTTCCGTGGCTTACCTCTTTCACAAGAAGGGGCAGATCGTCGTTCCGCTGACCGCCGCGACGGAGGATGCGCTGCTGGAACTGGCTCTGGAAGCCGGTGCGGAGGAGTTTTCCGCAGAGGGCAGCCCGGCGGGTGATGGCGGCTCGGCGGGTGACGCGCCCGACCATTATTTGATTACCACCGCGCCCGACCAGCTCTACGCCGTCGGGGAAACGCTGCGGAAGGCCAACGTG
>BNTP01000384.1 GCA_025996695.1 Bacteroidia bacterium
GTATGGGTCTGGGTCGGGTGCTGCGTTTATATTTGCTAAATTTTCTTCTTCTTTTCTTTTACTTCTTCGTCTTCTATCCTTTTCTGGTCTTCTATTGCTCTTTCTTCGTCTTCCTTCCTTTTCTGTTCTTCTATTGCTTTTTCTTCGTCTTCTTTCTTTTTCTTTGCTTCTTCTATTTTTTTTGGAGTAGCAATTCTTCTGTTTACAAGGCTCGCGTTCTTTTTATCGCAGGAACTTAAAAAAAGACTAAAAAGAGTAAATGTAATAAATGTAGTTAATAATGTTTTTAGTTTCATCGTTGTATTCTTTTTTGCCATGTATCTTATTGTCTTTCTTTGCATAAATACATGCCTACTAAAATAAACTAAAATCGTGCTCCTTGCCCTATCAATCGCTGTGCATATTACTTGCTTGCCTTTAATTTAACTACTACCAACGGTTATTGTATGTCTCTTATTCTTTTCGCTAAACCACTTCGCTGTTTTTGAAGTCTTTGTATCAATCTCTAGCATAATCACTTCTACTTCTACTTCTAGCGCTTTGTTTATCAATACCTATTCCCATCTAGTATATTCCCCACTACTCATTAATGCTTCTTGTGCATACCCTATGTCTATATCCACAACTTTTGCTGACATTGTAGCTGTCTCTTGTGACAATATGTTCGAATGCTCTATCGTCCTATATCCAGGAGTTTTGCTGACTTGTAACTGTCTCCTACGATAATTATGTCCTAATACCCTATGTCTATATCCACAACTTTTGCTGACATTGTAACTGTCTCAGGTCTAATAATACGTCCTATATTGCCCTAAAGTACTCAAACATCATCTTTACCATCTTTGCTATACTCAATTTTCTCTTTGCTCACCCACTCCCCCTTTTTCTTTTCTTACTCCTTGCTATCCTTTGTTTTGTCAAATGTCCCTTTCTTTACTCCCATTAATACTAAACCCATTCCACCCGACCCACATGCTTTCTTTTTCTGTTTCATAGTACTTCTTGTACTTTTATATATTAGTTATGCAAGAGGTCTAATGACAATTGAGCATAAAGAAGTTTCCAACAATGAACATCAAGAAACATTTGAGAAATGTAAAAAAGCAGCAGAACAAGGAAATGCTGCGGCTCAACGTACCTTGGGAGTGATGTATCACGAAGGTATAGGAATAAAACAAGGTTACAAAGAAGCATTTTACTGGTATATAAAAGTCAGCAGAACAAGGAAATGCTGAGGCTCAACGTAACTTGGGAATGATGTATGCCAAAGGAGAAGGAGTAAAACAAGATTACAAAGAAGCAATTAACTGGTATAAA
>BNTP01000385.1 GCA_025996695.1 Bacteroidia bacterium
AAAATGTAGAAAAATATTTCGATGCACAACAAGACATTTTGCGCAGTTTGAAGGCGGTGTTCAACCATGCACCCGACTTGGTGCAGACCATCCGCAAATTTGTGGATGAAAATGCCGACCTGAAAAAGCAAGTCGAAAGTTTCGTCAAAGACAAATTAGGACAAGTAAAAAAACAGTTGATCGATTCCAAACAGCAAGTCAACGGCATCAATTTATTCGTCCTCCGAGGTCATTTTTCAGCCGAAATGGTCAAAGATTTAGCTTTCCAAATCCGTGGCGAATTTCCCGAAAAAACCTATTTTGTAGCCGCGACCATCCTCGACAACAAGCCCTTACTAAGTGTCATGTTGAGCGACGACCTCGTGAAAGAAGGTTGGAATGCCGGACAAATCGTTCGTGATGCCGCTAAACACATCCAAGGAGGTGGGGGAGGTCAACCTCATTTTGCAACCGCCGGAGGAAAAGATGAGTCCGGACTGACAAAGGCTCTTGATGAGTTGGTGGTAAAAGTCCGATAAAAATTCATTTTATGAAAAAATCAATTTTAATTTTCGCATTTGTTTTCTGGGCTATTAGTGGATATGCTCAGAATGAGGTGGCTAAGTGGCGCATAAATCTTTCCGGCGGTATCGGATATGATCTTGAAGATACTTCGGACGATGAAAAAAATGATTGAATTTTCCTGTTCGCTTGCGGATAGTCATAAAAAATATTGCTCAATCGACATTTTCCCCGTTAATTTATTGCAACATATTAAAAAATTCAGATAAAATTACAAAATCAGGTGGATATTACTATATTACGGACGAATTTATCACCGGTAGTTATGACTTAACAGTAGAAAATGCGCAAGGGAAAGGATTTAATACCCCATGTGCATTTCACGACACATTTACTATAGCAGACATTCCGGCACTTACAATCGGCACAGCAACATTTGCATTTAATAACCCTATCTATCAAATTGCAAGTGCAGCTACCGGAGCCACAGGGCGAGTAAATATACCTGTAGAAAACAGTCCTACTCGCAATCTTACCTTTTATGCGACAAAAGACGGAGCTGCATATGCCCCTCAAAGTATGGATTTTACGACAGCAACTCAAAGCGGAGATTATTACAGTGGCACGGCATCCGTTGACCTTCCGAAAGGTATATATACGAATGTTTCTGTAAAGAATAACGAACATGGTTGTGAATACAATGAAAAGGCAAGCATTACATCTCTATCTGGAAGGATTGGGTTTTCGTTCCATAGGAAGGATTTTAGGTGTGAGCAACGTTTCCGTTCTCAATTGGATACGCAGTTTTGGCAA
>BNTP01000386.1 GCA_025996695.1 Bacteroidia bacterium
ATTTTCAATTGACCTACTTTTATTCCGATACAGAAAACGGCATAAAAACACAGCTCTGGTGTACTTTGATAGCCTATTTGCTTTTACAGGTAATCCAAACGATGACTGAAAGTAAGAAGATGTTTTCCACCATAGCAGCATTGTTGCGCATACATTTGATAAGTCATTTAGACTTGAAGTGGGTTGTAACCGAAGGTAGGCGGGCTTATCCCAAAGGCGAAAAACGCCGAAACAAAAGCCCCACAACCGCCCAGCTGTCACTATTTTGAAGGGGGGGTAAGTTTTTGAAAATGAAAAAACGATTTTGTAATTAATTGATAATAAGTAATATAGAATGTGGATTAGCTGGATTTTTCAAATTAGTCGGTTGATAGTGAAAATGAATAATGATACCTAACATGAAACGGTTTTTGCCCGATAGGGCATCCATATCAATAGAAAATGTATGTATATCCCTCTATGCCGGAACTCCGTAGGAGTTCAACCCCGATGGGTGGGGTGGCGTAAATCGCTTCATTTGAAAAAAATCAACCAACCATATCCATATTATAAAACTTATTTCGCTTGACAGATAAGGAGTCACAGAGGTTATCTTTTTGCCATTGCTTTATCTGTTTTGTCGTATTCCCGTCTATTACTTTCATGATTTCTTCTTCATCTAAGTTGGTCCGATACCTTTACCTGTCGTGCCGATTTTACCTTCGCCTTTTTTTGTTTCATACGCTTGGTCGAGCAAGCGGTGAGTTGGCAAAATCAGGTGAGCTTTTTTGGAAATGTACAAACGGTCGGTCAAGGGGTGTCCGGATGCTTCCAAAGCTTCAACCTCTTCCTTGAACAAAGCAGGGTCAATCACCACGCCATTGCTGATGATATTGATTTTTCCGCCTTGGAAAATGCCCGACGGGATGGAACGAAGTACGTATTTCTGCCCTTCAAATTCCAGCGTGTGACCCGCGTTGGGGCCGCCTTGAAACCGCGCTATAATGTCGTAGGAAGGGGTTAATACATCCACTACCTTACCTTTCCCTTCATCTCCCCATTGCAAACCTAAAAGTGTATCTACTTTCATTTTTCTTGTTTTTCAATTACTGTTAAAATCTAACAAGGGACAAAGGTACGAAAAAATTATGAATAATGACTACATGATGTGCTATGATTCTCTAAAAAAATTATAGCTCATCACAAAATCACACGAATCACAGCTCAGGACAACACTATATATTACGCACGCACATATTATTGAAACTATTTTTGGAAGATACAAGAACGAACTAAATCAAAATCCGATGAACGGAATAACCGATATGGCACT
>BNTP01000387.1 GCA_025996695.1 Bacteroidia bacterium
TGAGTGCCTTAGAAAATGTTTTTCTGAAAGATTTAGATGCATGGAAAGCAGAGAATCTGACTGAAAATCAGACGGTTAAGAGAAAAAAAGTTGGCGGCATAGGAATAATGCGAAGCCGTTTGAACACTCTAACCGTAGGGACAGAAATTTTTGTAGCCGTGGTGCATCAGCCCACGGTGGTGGATAGATCAGATGGACATTACCAAAGCAGCGTAGCTGCGATATTTTGATTTTTCTAATTGTTGAAAATATCGCCGCTACGCGGCTCCGGGTTTGTTATGCAACCCGGTTACCGTGGGCTGACGCGCCACGGCTACAAAGGTTTCTGCCCTTCGGGCTATAACCCTCCACCTTTCACCCCCCACCTTCCTCCTCCCTCCTTTCTAAATTAAATCTCTCGCATGATGTTTCATTATTTCAAAAAAAAATGCTATCTTTGCAGAAAAAATTCTGAATTATGGCAGCGAAAAGCGGCGAAACAGGCTTAATGAAGCAACACGCCGAGGTGAAAGCAAAGCACCCCGACGCGATTTTATTGTTTCGCGTAGGCGATTTTTACGAAACTTTTGGTGAAGACGCCATCATTACATCTGGGATTTTGGGCATCACCCTGACTAAACGTGCCAACGGCTCAGCGTCACACGTCGAGTTGGCCGGATTTCCGCACCACGCATTGGATACTTACTTACCGAAATTGATTCGTGCAGGCAAACGTGTGGCGATTTGCGACCAGTTGGAAGACCCCAAACTGACTAAAACGATTGTGAAACGAGGTGTGACCGAATTGGTGACTCCCGGTGTGAGTATCAACGATAACGTGCTGAATCACAAGGAAAACAATTTCCTTGCGGCCGTGCATTTCTACAAAAACAACTGCGGTGTCGCGTTTCTTGATATTTCGACCGGCGAATTTATGACAGCCGAAGGCGATACGAATTACATCGACAAGCTGCTGACCAATTTTGCACCCAAAGAAGTGCTGTTAGACCGCAACAAACGCAAAAATTTTATTGACGCTTTCGGCAATAAATGGCTGACGTTTGAGATGGAAGACTGGGTGTTTACGGAATCAACCGCCAACGAACGCCTTCTCAAGCAGTTCGAGACTTCCAACCTCAAAGGTTTTGGCGTGCACAACCTTCCGCATGGCATTGTGGCGTCGGGTGCTATTTTGTGCTATTTAGAGTTTGTCCATACAGTCCGTCTTTTATATTTTTGAAAGACTTCGCCCCGTTCAAACTTCTCGTGCCCAGAGAAAAAGCAACCGTTTTTTGTCATATTTTGAGTTCATCTGCCTCCAAAACATT
>BNTP01000388.1 GCA_025996695.1 Bacteroidia bacterium
AAACGCAACAGGGACAATCACATACAAATACAAACTAAATTAGAGTATAGTTATTAGAGTTTAGATATTAGAGTATAGTTATTAGAGTTTAGATATGTAGTCGTCATTGCGAGCTACAAAGTAGCGAAGCAAACCATAAATAAGAATGGATTGCTTCGGGCAAAGCCCTCGCAATGACGTAGCGACAAATGATAATGAACATAACTCTCTAATAACTATACTCTAAACTCTAATAACTAAACTCTAAACTCTAAACTCTAATAACTATACTCTATATGAAGGTATTTCTATTTTTGGCAAACGGCTTCGAGGAAATTGAAGCGATCGGCACAATTGATATTTTGCGTCGAAGTGGCTTGGACGTGACCACTGTTTCTATCACGGACAACTTGCAAGTGTCGGGGGCACATAATATTTCGGTGACAGCCGATGAAAGGTTTGAAGAGGTGGATTTTTCTTCCGCTGATTTATTGGTATTGCCGGGAGGAGGTTCCGGAACGAAAAATTTGGGCACTCACGAGGGCTTAAAAACTCTTCTCAAACAACATGCCGCTGCAGGCAAAAAAATGGCTGCTATTTGTGCTGCCCCAATGGTGCTTGGTGGCTTGGGACTACTGCAAGGCAAACGCGCTACGTGCTATCCGGGGTGCGAAGATGCCCTACAGGGTGCTACAATCATGGATGCAAATGTCGTTAAAGACGGCAACATCATCACGGGCAAAGGGCCGGGCTTCACGTTTGATTTCGCGTTGATGTTGGTAGCAGAACTGCAAGGACAAGCTAAAGTCGATGAGGTGGCGGCAGGGTTGCTGTTGAAATAACGTGGGTGTTGTTAAAAATAAAGGAAACATGAAAAAAATAGTATCATTTTTAGCCTGTGCATTGGGATTCTCTGCCTGCACATCCCCGCATCTCTATTTGCTGGTTGGAGCTTATTCTGACGGAACAACGTCGGGTATTTCGGTGTATGATTTCAACACCCAAACCGGCGATTTGGAGTATTTAAGTGATGTAAAAGGTGTAGTGAATCCGTCCTATTTGGTAGTTTCGCCCGACGAAAAGGAGGTTTATTCAGTCAACGAAACCGCAAACGGGGCAGTCAGTGCGTTCCGGTTCGACAAACAATCGGCAACTTTAAGATTTCTAAATTCTCAACCCACGAATGGCGGCGACCCGTGTTTTATCCATATCAATAAATCAAAAACGTTTATCGCGACGGCCAATTACAGTGGCGGAAGCATCTCGGTGTTGCCTGTTCGCAAAGATGGAACATTGGATAAGTTAGCGTATAACATCCCGTTTTCTC
>BNTP01000389.1 GCA_025996695.1 Bacteroidia bacterium
CCGTCAATGGGATAGACACTATCCGTTCGGCATCCACGGAAACGGTCAATATCCCGGCCCACATGGAGTATACCAAGCTTCGGGTCGAAATAAAAGATGCTACTTTGAAATCTGCCTATATTGACATATTGAACCCTCTTTCGTTGCGAAGTCAAATAGCATCCGATAGGGTGTCAAGAATCAATGCTCATCTTCAATCCCAAAAGGCGTTGTGGAAAGCAGGCGAAACACCCATTTCGCAGTTAAGCCATGATGAAAAAAAGAGTTTGTTTGGCGACACTATCCCTGATTTGCAAGGTTTTGAATACTATAAAGGAGGCATTTTTGAAATAAAGAGTACGGCCACTCCACAGCCTGTGCAGGCTTTAAGTGCGACACCTTCCACAACACCGAATTTTGCTTCTCTCTTTGATTGGCGCGATAGACACGGCGCCAACAACCCAACCTCCCCTTATTATAATGGTGCCAACGGTTGGTTGACATCTGTAAAAGACCAAGGATATTGCTCTTCATGTTGGGCATTTGGTCCGATTGCAGCAACAGAGGCCGTTGTAAACTTATATTACAATCGAATGCTTAATATGGACTTGTCCGAACAAGAATTGGTTTCATTGAGTAGTGGACCGAAAAATGGAAAGGCAAGATGTGGATATGGCAATTCGATTAGCGCATCGCTTTATATTCCACAATATGGCGTTGTGACGGAAGAATGTTTCCCTTATCAAAGTTATGATGGTAGCAACAATGTTCCTACTGCAGGATGTTCTTCTCCTACTGAAAGAATAAAAATAGCCGGAGTCGAGACTTTCGGAGTTCTACCTTATCCCAGCGACACTGATGGATTAAAAAAGATGATAATAAAATATGGTCCAATGCCTGGATCTCTTAGGAGTTGGGAACATATAATGACATTAGCCGGATTTGGAACCATACAGGCGGGTGATCTTATTTACAAAGAATCGTATGATGGAACAACGGTACCTCAAGATGATGAGCGAATAGGAGAAACCTATTGGATTTTCAAAAACAGTTGGGGTTCTTGGTGGGGCGAAGAAGGTTTTGCTCGCATTATTACGCCAAGGTCTAACATTCGATCTTCAGACACGCATGCTATTTTGACGCCCATCCAAAGCATGAACTACACGGATGCCGATATTGTCTGTGAAGATCGCGACGGTGATGGCTATTACTTTTGGGGCATAGGGGAAAAACCAACATCATGCCCCCGTACGTTCTGCGTTCCGGATGAACCGGACGGCGATGACTTCAATCCCAATTTAGGGCCAATGGACGAATATGGCAATT
>BNTP01000390.1 GCA_025996695.1 Bacteroidia bacterium
GCTTTTGGGGGTCGTAGAGCATTGCCGTGCAAATGCAATACCGGCGACCGGTGCGGTCTAAAACGTCGTGATTGATACAACCTTGACAACCTCGCCAAAACGATTCGTCGTCGGTCAACTCAGCAAAAGTCACCGGCACATAGCCCAGCTCTGTGTTAATTTTCATTACGGCGGCACCGGAAGTCAGCCCAAACAATTTGGCATCGGGAAACATCTTTCGCGACAATGCAAAAGCCGTTTGTTTGATTCGTTTGGCCAAACCATGCCCACGAAAGCGTTCTACAACAATCAAGCCGGAATTAGCAACATACTGTTTGTTGCCCCAAGACTCGATGTAGCAAAATCCGGCAAACTCCCCATCGACAAAAGCGATGATGGCTTTTCCCTCGCGCATTTTTTGCTCGACATACGCCGTTGTACGCGACGCAATACCCGTTCCTCGCACTTTGGCTGCTGCTTCAATGGTTTCGAGAATCAGTGGCACATAGCCTACATGACCCTCGTTTGCAACAAGAACTTCGACTTTACTGTCCATAAGAATTTTGCTTGCTTTATTTTACACTATGTGACATTCCGTCCACATAAACGGGCGCAAAGTTACAGCATTTTTTTTTAATTAGCAAGTGTATTTTATTAGTCTGAACTTTGATTCGTTTGATTACATGATCAGCTATGATTTTTTAGAGAATTATAACCCATCACAAAATCACACGAATTACAGTTCAAGGCCGCAACTCTACAAAGTACGTACGCATCTGACGTTCGCGTGATAATATTGTGGATCATTGACGCCAGCTGTGGATGGTATGCGTAGGATCGGTTGACCATTATCGGCTGACCAAGCCGCAGTCGAGCCGGATGTACCGTGCCAGGCCGCAAGGGTTCCCCAACCGGAATACGCACTCGCAACGGCAATGATTATACCACCTAAGGCGTCACCGCTATTCCATTCGGATTGAAGGGTTGATGATGACCCAGTCGTACCAACCCCACTTGTGAGTGTCGAGAATTCCGTCGCCAAGGCGGTCCACTGCGAATCGCCGGGTACAAATCAGTCCGCTCCAAGTAGTTTGCACGCATTATCCGCTTCCGTCCCCACGCGTAATAATAACCGCGTTCACTCGGTGTTTGACCCGGGTATGTCGTTTCAGCAGGAACGCCTATGGCAATATTTTGCGTAGTCCAGCAAAGATCATTTAATATCCCTACACTTGCATAATTCGCCGTAGTATAACCTTTAATCAGGTTGCCGCATTTCCACGTTGTTGTTACGGGTTCCGGCAAATCTACCTCTGCCACCGTGT
>BNTP01000391.1 GCA_025996695.1 Bacteroidia bacterium
GCCCCGAGGCGCTGGTGGCAATGAGGACGTAAGTATCCCCCGCGCCGCCGCCCACCTCGCTCGCCTTGGTGGCCGCGAGGTTCACCGTGCCGCCCGTGCCGCTGAGCCCGCTGACATTCAGCGTGCCGCCGAGGGCCGCGCTGCTGGCCGTGATGATGGCGCTCGCGGTGGAAAGGTTTGTGCCCGTGGCCTTCGCCGCGTTGTCCACGACCAGCTTCAGGTTGCCAGTGGCCCCCTGCGTGTAGCTCTCGCTGAGGGTGAGGCGGACGGTGCTGCCGCTGATGTTGGCGGTGACGAGATCAATGAGGCCGTTGTTTTTGACATCGGCGAAGCTGGAGGAGCCCTCAAAGTAGTAGGAGTCGTCGGCGGTGAGGTTGGTCAGGCCGACATTCCCCGAAATCGTGCCCGTGCCGGAGCTCGGGTCAAGGATCACGTTGAGCCGCCCGCCGGTGGAGACGATGTTGCCGTGGAACTGGCTGTTGTTGACGTAAATATTCGTCGTGCCGCTGCCAGCGTTGGTAAACACGTTCGACCCGTTGGTGGTGGCGACGGTGTTGAACGTCACCGTGTTCGTCCCCGTGCCGCTGGCCGCGACCAGCGCGCCGGTGACGTTGAATGTGCTGTTGGCAAAGGAAACCGTGCCGCTATTGGCCACCGCGACGCCGTGGGCGTTCGAGCCCATGGTGATGACGCTGCTGGAAACCAGCGCGATGGAGCCGCCCGCCTGCGCAAAGACGCCATTGGCGAAGTTGCCCGAGGTGGAGATCACCACATTGGTGCCGTTGAGCGCGGTCTGCCCGACGAACCCAACCCCGTCCGCCAGGCTCCCCGTGGTGGTGACTTTCACGTTGTTCAGCGTCAGGGAGCCCCCCTCGGTGTAGACGATCCCCAAAGCCCCGGTGCCGCTGGTCGAAATGGTGCCGTTGGTGATCGAGCTTGCGCCTCCGTAGCTTCCCATGGCGTAAACACCAAGGGAGCGATCCGCAACGGTCGTCACGGAAAGGCCGGTGGCGGAAACAATGCCGTTGGAAAGAAAGATGCCATAGATACCCTCGTGGGTGCCCGTGGTGATCGTGACATCGTTGAGCACGGCGAGCGCGCTTTCCTGTGTCACCCAAAGCCCGGCGTCGCCGTTCCCCGCGTAATCAATCGTGCCGCTGGTGAGGTAAACCGCGCTGTCTTTCCCCACTTGCACTCCCGATGTGCTATCCACCGGCACGTGCGTTGTGATCAAAAACCCTGTGCCGCGCACCACGCCGCCATTCTGGACGAGCAGACCACTGGGAGGCGGATTGGGGAGCGTG
>BNTP01000392.1 GCA_025996695.1 Bacteroidia bacterium
TGTCATGATCTTCATAGTTGGTAATAGGCTCTCCCGTCACACTGCTGTAGCCATGAGAAGTCAGCAACGGTGCTTTCACCAAAGCCAAAAAGCCCGGCGAAGTTACGTCGTTGACACCATCGTCGCGCAACGAGCGTGCCGTGCGGGAAATCGCAATATTCACACGTGCAAAAATATTTTCTGCCAAGTTAATATCCGAGTTAAACCGTGCATTCAAACGGTCTAAACCGGTGTTTTTGATGTTGCTTTCGCTGGTCGAATACCCCATCGAGAGGTTGTAGAGCGCGATTTCGTCCCCTCCGTTCACATTCACCGAATAGCTTTGCGACATGCCGGATTGATACACCTCGTTGCCCCAGTTGGTGTCGTTGTGAAAACTTTTATAAGTGGACGTAGTCGGATCTTCATTTAAGAACGGAAAGTTCCGTATATTATCTGCTTCCGGCACTTTGTCGTAGCCATAATCTGTGTAAAGCGATTGCACTTGATTACTTGCATAGCCTTTGAATTGGGCGGCGTTCATCATTTTGGTCAGGGACGGTCTTTCGGTCGTTCCGAACAACAGATTGGCAGAGATGCGTGTTACTTGATTTTTACCGCGCACGGTAGAAATCAATATCACGCCATTAGCAGCCTTACTGCCGTAGAGCGACGCCCCGTCTTTCAAAACGGTAATGCTTTCAATGTCGCGCACGTCAATGTATCTGCCAATGATGCGGTTGTAACCGGTACCGTCCTCCGAGAGAACAGCAACACGCCTTTGATGGGCGCACAGGTAAAACTTGCAGGCACTAACCTGTCTGTTCTTACCAACACGGAAGGGGCTTTCAAACTTAATGTGCCTTCTTTGTCCGGCGTATTGATTGTCAACATGCCGGATTACTCCGTGCGCGAAGTGCCCCTGCAAGGTAAATCGGAAGTAACCATCCAACTCTATCCGGAAGTATTCACGTCTGGCTATGGCGATGTGAATACCTTGACCGGCAATGAACGCAAATCATTGGTAACAAGCACCACCGCTGAAGCCTCCGGGTTTGCCAATTCAACCGCTTTCGCAGCGGAATCAGAACTCCAAACCCGTTTGGGCGAGAGTGTACGCACCATCACGCGCTCGGGTGCTCCGGGCATTGGGGCGGCGCTGTTTATCCGTGGCTTGAACTCGTTGAATGCCAACGCTCAACCGTTGTTTATTGTCGACGGCGTGATTTGGGATAATCAGTTGAACAGCTCTTCTATCCATCAAGGCTATTTCTCTAATCCGCTGACAAATATTGACGTGCGCGACATTGAAAGCATTACCGTT
>BNTP01000393.1 GCA_025996695.1 Bacteroidia bacterium
TACCTATGATGTCCTGCGTATTTTGAGCATCTCGCTATTGGATAAAACCCCGCTCAAGGATCTCTTTGAAAAATCGGCTCATACGGACAACTATCAAAATGATAGTCAGCTAAGTCTTATTTTTTTTAGTGGACACTAGTGATTTTTTTCACCCATTTTTTTGTTCCCCTGCCAAATTTTCAACTCTAATATCTATACTCTAAACTCTAATATCTATACTCTAAAAAAAGTTCCCGCCACAAGACCTAAACAAGAGGTCAGAGAGAGAGAATGAAACCTTCATTCGCTGCCTAAACCCCGTAGCGGGATACTTTAATTGTTGTTTTGTGTGAAAGCTTCGCTATCACTTTGTTAATGGTTAGCGAAACTTTCAATTCGATTTTCTTCAAAAAACGACGATTCCTGTTAAGAGTCGGGTTTATATTGAGTATCAAGGAGTTAGCACGCAAAAACCCGCTTCGACACCCACTTTTGCACCCAAAAATCACCCATTTTTCGGGTGAAAAAACCCACTTTTTTTCACATAATTTAAGAGATTTTTCTGTCAAACTTTGTTAAATACTTGTTTGGTTTGAGTATAGGTCGTACTTTTGTTCTCGAAATGAAACCGGCTTCATTTCAAGAAAATAAAAAAACGAGGATTCTTAACAGGAATCCTCGTTTTTGGGTAAAATGGGGGCGGAAAATCCGGGGGTTGGGGGAGAAATTTAAAGCTGATGCTTGGGGCGGAAAAGGGGCAAGTTTGGGGATCAGCAAAAATCCCGAGCATCGAGAAGGTAAAAGGTGGAAGGTGGAAGCCCAAAGGGCTGACATCTTTGTAGCCGTGGTGCCTCCACGGTGGCAAAATCATACCGACGTGACCGGAGCTGCGTAGCTGCGATACGAAAATATCGCCGCTACGCGGCTCCGGGATTGTTATGCGACATGTTTACCGTGGGCTGACGCGCCACGGCTGCAAAGATTTCAGCACTCGCGGGCTTCCGCCTTTTACCCATCACCCATCACTTTCCACCTCGCGGGCTTTTGTTAAATACTTGTTTGGTTGGAGTATACAATACCGTAGGTTATGCACAATATCGCCTCTGCGAGGCTAAATAATAGCACCGCAAAAAAAGATTTAGCCAAATTTTACCGTTTTCGTCCAATATACACAAAAATACACTACCTTTGCACAAATAATGTGCGACAAGCCGTCGTCGAAACAATTGTTCAGCAAGCGAGACTGAACCTATTATTCCGTTAATAGTAGCCTAAAGAGGCGTGCGACCGGAGTAATCCGGTGGTGCGAAGCCCTCTTGACA
>BNTP01000394.1 GCA_025996695.1 Bacteroidia bacterium
GTGTTCAAGGCTCAAAATCAGAACAAAAACAAGACGTATGTGATTAAAGAACTGGCGTTGAGTAAATTGAAATCGAAAGGAACGCTCAACATGCTGGATTCGGTACCGAATGGCGCGACTGGTTTTCCGCATGTTTCGGGTGCGTACAACGTTTTCTGGAAAGCACAACACGATTCGGTTACATACAAAGTGGATCTTGGGAGCACAAATGTGCTTGTGCCTTACGGCACCGGCACTGCGAGTAGCGCTTATACCGATATTACCAATGCGAGTAACGGTCTGATGGTGCTGCCGCAAGAAACTGTGTTGGGAGCCTTCACCGGCAGCACGCCGGAATATGGCACGGTCGCCGAAATAGCCGCCAGTCCGGCGGATGCATCTTATTTGTACGCCACCATTGCCGAAGTGGATTACCTTACCAACGACACGGTGAACAGGCGACAAGTTGTATTTCGTCTGCACGACCCTGCAAATAAAGCTCTTGGCATCGTGTTTGAAGCTGGCCGTCAATACACATTTTTGCTGACGCTGGGCTTGGACGGCGAAGAGATTGCGTTCTCTATTCCGACGGTGGCTGATTTTAAACCATCAGAAGAGGTATATACGCCTTGGATATGCGGCATCCACTCGATTAAAGGTTATACGACGGCGAATTATAGTAATCCGGGTTTAGAGAATCTTTGCTGGACGACGCAAAATATTGCCGAAGGCACCGCTGAATATCAACTTTACAACCCGGGTGGTGTAGATGAAAATTCCGGTCGCGGTTGGTATTATATGAAGGCACAAGCATTTGATGCGTGTAAGGCACTTGGGGCGGAATGGGCTCTGCCCAACTTGACGCAATGGACGGCGTTCCGGGATGCGTTCACTGCGCTAACGGGAGGTCACGGAACATCCGGGACAAGCGCGGATCTATTACTTGCTTGGAACAGCGCATCGTCGGCTGCCGGGTTTAAAGGATTGGCGTGGGGTGGATGGAACGTAAATAATCAATGGCACGTGGATGACCCCAGTAGCGATGACCGTATCGCAGGCACTACTGCAGGTTCGACCACCTTTCAATTGCGGGTGAATCCCGGCGTGGCGGCCACCAATGCCATCTCTGTGCGATGCGTGCGCGTTCTATAGAATATAGACCTGTGATCTCCCGCTAAGCGGTCGATTTTTGACTGACAAACAAGGCAGCGCCTTGTTTGTCAGGAGATTCACGTCCACAATCAAATGGGGGTTTCCGACGAAATCCTATCAAAAAGATAAAAGCATGCAGCCAAATAATTGAAGCAAAGCACTGAC
>BNTP01000395.1 GCA_025996695.1 Bacteroidia bacterium
TGGAAACAAAAGCGACCGACTGACTAATCTTGGCAAAATTAACGCCATTTTTTATATTTGATAATTTTTTACATCTTCTAAAAATCTATCTATCGCATTATCTACGCTTTTGTATGTTATTGTATTTTGCCCTTTACAACAAACATACCAAGGCCTTTGCTTGGCTTTAGAAATATTTGCTGATTCTCCATCGTCTGAAAAATCCGTATAATCATACGTGGTGCCTTCATAACCAATACAGATAGTTGGATATTTTAGGTGTGTGCCATTTTTTCGGTTTTTATAGAGTCCAATAAATGTATCATCAGATTCGGTATGCCAACCTAACCGTTCCCATTCATCCTTATGAGTATCATATATTTCTTTTAGTGATGGTGGTGTATAATCCGTTTCATATAGAGTATTCAGCATTTCCAAGAACTCTGTTTCTGAAACTACTCTAATTTTGGAGCCTTTAGACTGCATTATTTCTATTTTTTGTATTTTAGCAGGTCCCGCATCTGCACCCATTATCACATAATCGGTTGTGTCACTTACTGATTTATTGATATCAGCACCCATTTTTTGGACTTTTGCCGCCGCCTCCGTTCGAGAAAATTTCTCTAATACTCCGGTAAAAACTACTGTCCGATTGTAAAAGGGATTTTTGGGGTCAGCATTTCTCAAATCCTGTTCAAGCACATTACCACTCAATCTTTCGTGACCGGCAAATATTAGGTTTGCCGGAAATGGATGCTTTTTCTTTTCTTTTTGAGTTTTCATAGTAACTTGATTTTATATTACTCATTCATTTTCCCATTTTTGCCAAATCACAGTGCCATCCACAGGATTATAATAAGCGCGCCCATACATCACGGGGTTATCCGGATTTTGCTTGCTTAAAATGGTACAGTCAATTACCGTTTTGCTTACATTGTACTTTTTATCAACCAGCCATTTGACCATCTGCGAACATAATCCCAAACCAATATTGTCGGCTACTCTAAAATGGTCTTCAGGTATAGTAACCATCACTTGGCAATAGTCGTCGGAAAATCGCAATATTTCAAAATGAAAATCTTTTAATTCCTTTGCTTCCAAAAACTCAATCAGAGCTACTTCTGGCTTTTGTGTACTTTCTGCTTGTTTTTTGTCATCACACATACCAATCCACACACTAAACACCAAAATAACTAAAAACACGACTGTTAAAAACATACATCCTGTTTTTTTGTCTTTTTCTTTTTGCATTTCTTTATTTGTTTCCATAACAATTTATTTTTACTTTTACATTATTCCATTCTAATCACCCC
>BNTP01000396.1 GCA_025996695.1 Bacteroidia bacterium
GGCTCCCTGATTAAAGGTTATCCGACAGCGAATTATAAAAATGCCGGTTTAGAAGATCTTTGCTGGACGACGCGAAATATTGCCGAAGGCACTGCATCATATACAATTTACAACCCAGGAGGTGGTGCCAATGAACATTCGGGTCGTGGGTGGTATTACTCATGGGCTCAGGGTGCTGCGGCTTGCCAAGAACTCGGGCCAGATTGGTCAATGCCTTCTATAGCCCAATGGACTGCCTTGTCGACGAATTTCAATAGCCTGACCGGGGGAATAGGCACTCCCGGTAGCCCCTCTGCCCTCATGTCGGCCTGGAACAACCCAGATGTGTACGCGGGAAATTTTAATCTAGGCAGTGGTTCCTGGGAGAATTGGGACATAATGATATGGTGGCGCGTCTCCGATGACGCGAATGATGAAGTCGCGTTGCATAATTCCACCCCCACGTCGCTGGATATCCTCATTGGTGGTTTTGGGAACAGCAAACGCGAAACCGTGCGGTGCGTGCGCCATATATAGGGTTGTGGTCAGCGCATTCCCGCGCGACGGTCAATTTTTGAAAAAAGCAAGGCTTTGCCTTGCTGAGAGGGACTTCACGTTCATAATCAATCGAGATTTGCCGACGAAACCCTATCGAAACAGGAAAAAGCTCGCAGCCAGATAATTGAAGCACAGCACAGATTCGTTTGGGAGTCAGTGCTGTGTTTTATAAAACCGGCTATTGTGCAATGCTTCTGCTGCGGTAGCCTTCTTTGCTGCATAGTTTTGGGTTGCCCTGAAAATAAATTAGCTTCTGAATATAAAAAAGATTATGAATACCGAATATAATGCCTAAAAATAAGGTGAAAGCCCTACGGGCTATAACGCTTGGGAGGGATGTCATTAAGATAAGGGATAAATAGTTAAAAATGAATGAGTTCCTATATTTGCTTTCAGGGTACAAACATAGGAACTCATTCATCTTTAACCATTTATCCCTTATCTTAATGACATTACGCAGGGAGCGGCAAGTGCTTCGCATCATAGGGTGTCTCCGCTCCGCAAAGCGGGCGATAGACCGCTTTGCGGAGCGGAGACACCTCCCGCTGACACGCCTTTCTATGGCGTCGCGTTGGCCAACACGCCTTTCCCGCACGAATATCACCTCCCTGCATCCCGTAGGCTAGGGTGTTCAAACGGCTTCGCATTATTCCTATGCCGCCATCTTTTTTCTTCTCATAACTGCCTGATTTTCAGTCAGATTCTCTGCTTTCCATGCATCTAAATCTTTCAGAAAAACATTTTCTAAGG
>BNTP01000397.1 GCA_025996695.1 Bacteroidia bacterium
GGCCAAGAAATTTATACCATGATGAGCGGAATACATCAAAATTAATAATTTCTCTGCGTGATATTTCCATATTTCTTTTATCTGCTGTTGTTTCCATTTCACATTATGTTGATTTTAACTCCGCAAAGGTACGAATTATTTCTCATATTTTTTAATTTTCCAAATCGTACTCTTTGATTTTGCGGTAGAGCGTGCGTTCTGAGATTTTTAAGTCTTTGGCGGTCTCTGCTCTTCTGCCGTTGTGGCGTTCTAATGCCTTGAGGATGAGGTCTTTTTCGACTTCGTTCAGAGATAGTGCTTTTTCGTCGTCGTCGGGGATAACGTCTGAAACCATTTGGATGGGGTGACTTTGCTGCATTGGAATGGAGCGTGTGATTTCGTGCGGAGTGTTGCCGTAAATCAGCCGTTTCAACTCGTTGACATCTGCTCGCATGTCGAACAAGATTTTGTAGAGGAGTTCGCGCTCCGTTGAAACATTTGCGTTGGAATCTTGCGCAATAATGGCCGGAAGTTGCTCTAAGGCGGGCGCAGAGAGGTATGTTTTCAATTCGTCTGCCGAAATTTCGCGATCTTTTTCAAAAATAGAGAGGCGTTCCGTGATGTTTTTTAATTCACGGATGTTGCCCGGCCAACGGTATTTTTCCAACACTTGTTGTGCTTCCGGCATTAATGAAACTGCCGGCACACGGTATTTTTCTGCAAAATCGCTTGCAAATTTTCTGAAAAGCAGGTAAATATCCTCTTTGCGATCGCGTAGAGGTGGCATATTGATTGGCACCGTGTTGAGGCGGTAATACAAATCTTCGCGGAATTTGCCGTCGCGGATGGCTCTTAGCAAATCCACATTGGTAGCGGCCACGATGCGGACATCGGTTTTTTGTCCCTTCGATTGCCCCACTTTCATAAATTCGCCCGTTTCCAAAACGCGCAACAGGCGGGCTTGCGTTGCCATGGGCAATTCGCCCACCTCATCCAAGAAAATCGTTCCCTTGTCAGCCGCTTCAAAATAACCTTTCCTGTCAGTCAGTGCCCCTGTGAACGAGCCTTTTTCGTGACCAAACAATTCGGCATCAACCGTGCCTTCGGGAATCGCTCCGCAGTTGACCGCGATGTACGCCCCGTGTTTGCGCGCGCTATTTTGATGAATGATTTGCGGAGTTAAAATCAACATAATGTGAAATGGAAACAACAGCAGATAAAAGAAATATGGAAATATCACGCAGAGAAATTATTAATTTTGATGTATTCCGCTCATCATGGTATAAATTTCTTGGCC
>BNTP01000398.1 GCA_025996695.1 Bacteroidia bacterium
TCCGGCGTGCTGCCGGTGAAGGCTCCCAACACGGTTTCTTGCGGCAACACCATCAGACCGTTACTAGCATTCGTTATCGCGGTATAATCGTCACCGGTGGTTCCGGTGCTGTAAGGCACATACACATTTGTGTTTCCAAGATCCACTTTGTATGTAACCGAATCGTGTTGTGCTGTCCAAGAAACGTTGTATTGACCCGGAGTATGCAGAAAGCCATTCGTTCCATTCGGTACCGAATCCAGCATGTTGAGCGTTCCCTTAGATTTCAGATTACTCAAAGCCAGTTCTTTAATCACATACGTCTTGTTCTTGTTTTGATTTTGAGCTTTGAAAACAATCCGTGACAAGGCGTGCTTGAAATTCAATTGCACGATAGGACTGCTCGTATAAGTCAAATCTACACTTTTAGTCACCATGAAATCCTCTTGCTGATCAACGCCGTTCCATCCCGGCACGGTGTATTGAATCTCGGGACCGGCGACAGGAGGCGTCGTGACTGAAGGCGCCTGTTTCAGACCGACCGTCACATTCACACTTGATGCGGGCGAGTAAGCGAAGAAATCCACGGAGTCTTTTGCCGGCCAGTTGGCTTTGGGAAAATAGTCCCAATTGTTGGCACCTGCACCATCCTCTTCACCGCGCGTCACAGTCACGCCATTCAGCACATAACCGTCATAAGCATTTGAGGCAGGATGACTCCACGCCGAGGTGGTGAACGAAGTCATCGACCCTGCGGTGGTCACACTCGCGCGGAGCTGTTTGTCCGCGAATGTCTTGAAGGAAATCTCTCTCCCACTACTCTGCAACGGATTGTTTTGATACAAATCGGTTGCGCAACTGCTGCTCAAAGCTACCAGGCCGAGCAGGCTAAAAAACAATTGTGCTTTTCTCATTTTTTTAATTTTTAATTGTTCATTATTCATTATTCATTGTTCATCATTCATTATTAATTGTTAATTGTTCATTGTTTGCATGGGGCATCGTCCCGCAGGGACGGGATGTGCATAACCGTAGGTGGAGCGAAGCGCAACCTACGGTATTGGAGGGCGATGCGCCGCCTAGTCCCGCATGGGACGGCATTATCATAATCCCGCCCTTGCAGGGCTTGGACGAGTGTTGGCGCCTTTTTCCGTAGGTTGCGCTTCGCTCCACCTACGGTTATGCACATCCCGTCCCTGCGGTTAGGGTGTTCAAAACGAATTAGCAAGAATCATCAAAAAGCCCTACCTTTGAGCTCTAAATAAAAATTAAATCATAGTGAATTATGAAAACGAA
>BNTP01000399.1 GCA_025996695.1 Bacteroidia bacterium
GTACACGCATTTCCTCAAACGCCCCCTCGACTTCCTGTTATCCCTCGCAGGACTAATCATCCTGTCGCCACTTTTTCTGCTTATCACCCTGCTCCTGTTGTGCGTCAACCACGGCAAGCCATTTTTCATACAGCAGCGTCCGGGCAAGGACGAAAAAATCTTCAGAGTCATTAAATTTAAGACGATGAACGACAAAACAGATGTGCAGGGCAATCTGCTGCCCGATTTTGACCGGCTGACTACAATCGGTCGTTTTGTCCGAAAAACCTCTCTGGACGAAATTCCACAACTAATAAACGTCCTGAAAGGCGAAATGTCGCTGGTGGGGCCGCGACCGCTGTTGGTTGAATACCTCCCATTTTATAACAAAACGCAAAAACGACGCCACAGCGTGCGACCGGGCATCACCGGATGGGCACAAGTGAACGGACGCAATACCATTTCATGGCAACAAAAATTTGATTACGACGTGTATTATGTCGACCATCTGTCGTTTGCTTTGGACGCGAAAATACTCTACCTGACTGTCCTGAAAGTGTTTCTATCGGAAGGAGTCAATGCTTCCGAACAAACCACAATGGGGAAATTCGACGGCAATCACGATTCTGTCAATGAATTTTAACGTGAGCCGGTCAATATTTTTTCATATAAACCATTATTTTGCAACACCTCTGAAGCCGTTTTGACGACAGCATCGCTGCGCAATTCATAGATGATAGGTCCTTTTTGATAATAATATTGCCGCAAAATTTCCTGAGCGAGATCGTCGGAAATTTGTGACTTGTAGAGCTTCAAATCGCGGTCTAAATCAGGTTTGAGCTTGTTTTCGAGGTTTTGAAACTCAGCAGACGCCCCCTCGTAATAGCCTTCAAACTCCATGATTTTCTTCAAATTTTCCAATGTTTTTTCGCTTTGGCGGTCGTAGGCGAAATTTTTAGACTTCACATAGTCCGAAAACTCGTTGTAAATCGCATCCGTCACCACAAACTTGTCCGAAGCAGCCACCGTCGGATGTTTTAGCCGCCAGTTGGCAACAAAATCGAAATAGAGATCTTGTGCCTGCAAATAGTAAAGCATCGTTGGCATCTTCTCGTCTTCGAGGACACTGTCGGGCAAAATACCCCCACCATCGCGCACCGAACGGTGGTTGCGCGTGTAGTAAACCGTTGTCAGACTGTCGGGAATCACCGTTACATGTCCCTCTTTGTCACGCTGCGCATAATTAATTGCTTGAATCAATCGCCCGCTTGGGATGTAATATTTAGCCGTCGT
>BNTP01000400.1 GCA_025996695.1 Bacteroidia bacterium
TTTCAATTGGATGTAAGGCATCGAATTGTCCTTGTGGGCTTGACCCGCAATCCCCTGAATTTCTTTGATTTTGAATATCTTACTGCGGTCAATATATTTATACGGAAAATAATAAAGCATATCCTCCCAAGAAATTACTTGGATTTCTTTTTGCAGCGTCTCGGCTTTTTTCGGCCCCACACCCTGCAAATACATGATATGTAATTGACTTATTTCCTGCATGCGGTTGTTATTGCGGTCTTGAGCCGCAAATTTCTTACTAATAAAATCGCTTCTGCCAGCTCCAAATCTTCCGGAGTTGTGATTTTGATATTTTCTTTGCTGCCTTCCACGATAAACGGACGCAGGATGTCGACCACCACCGAAATATCGTCCGTGTAGCTTGGCGATTCACTCGCAGAATCGTAAGCATCCAAAATCACAGGAGCCAAAAACGCTTGTGGCGTTTGCACCAATTTGAATTGCGAACGGTCTACCTCTTTCGCATGGCCGTCCAATTCAATTTTGCGTAGTGTATCCACCACTTGCACAGCAGCATACGCGGCCTGGTGTTTTTCGGCAGCTTCAAAAACATCCCGAATCAGCTTCGTTGTAACCAGCGGGCGCACGCCATCTTGAATGGCAACTAACGCGTCATTAGCTCGTTGCACGTTCGCCAAGCCGTTTTTTACCGACATAAATCGCGAAGCACCTCCGGCAACCGTAGTCACTTTGAGGCGAAAATTATGTTCTGTGCATAGTTCTCGCCAATAATCCTGCTGCGATTCCGGTAATACCAAAATGATGTTTATCGCCGCATCGTAGCGATGAAATGCCTCAATCGTGTGCATCAAAACGGGCTTCCCTGCCAGCAACAGAAATTGCTTGGGAATGGTTGCTCCCATCCGCCGACCGCTTCCTCCTGCTACTATGATGACATATTTTTTCATGACAGCCCTTCCAAAATTTTTTTGGTTTCTTCGCTCACCACAAAGAGCTTGTCTTTGCACACTTTCAGCAGCACGGTGGCTTCTTTCAGCACGGTGCTCAATTCGTCCACATCCAATTTATTGCCTTGCTGAGAGGAATCTCACGTCTATTCCTTTCCATTTGCCTATGTCAAAAAAATGACTATTTTTGTGAGCCCTTAACACTAAAAAAAATAGATATGGAAATAGAAAAAATGGCGTACAAAGACGCATTCCGGCGTTTGCAAGAGATTCAACAGCTCATTGAAGGCAATAAATTGGATGTGGACGAATTGAGCACCGTGCTGAAAGAAGCCACCG
>BNTP01000401.1 GCA_025996695.1 Bacteroidia bacterium
TTTGAGGAAATGCGTGTACATTTAATCTATTGCTTTTAACAAAAGGCTTATATTTTCTTTCAGAGGCTGGAGGTCTTTTTGAAGAACATTCCAAACCACCTCATCTCTAATAAGATAATAATCATGTACCAAAACATGACGCATACCTACAATAACCCGCCACTCAATTTCAGGATGGTTATTTTTCAGATATGGTGTCAAATTATAACTTGCTTCCCCTATAATTTCCAAATTCTTGACTACTGCAAAGCGCAGTATTTTATTTGACTTATACTCTTCAAAACTTACTTCCTTCGTAAATTCAAAAACATTTTCAATCGCTTCAAGAATTTGTCCTAACCGATCTTTATCTCTAATTTTTTCTCTCATACACTAAAATCTTATCTTTTTCTGCTGAGTTTTTGGCAAAGTTTTTTAATTGACCATCTTCGACTAAGTCCACTTTTTTGTGCAATACATCCTCAAGCGAATGTATGATTCTTACATAGTCAAACAAAGAAATGTGCGCATCGTCGTTGAAACGCACAAGAATATCAATGTCACTTTTTCGCGTTTCTTCCCCTCGCGAATAAGAACCAAATATCCATGCTTTTTCAACAGGTTGCATGGTAAAGAAATTTTGCAATTTATTGACGAGTACTTGTTTCATAATCTGCTTGTTTTTGCAAAGGTAATATCTTTTTTTGAATTATACAAGCGTTCGGGCGGGATATCAGGGCACGGCATAGGCAAGAGCCTACGCCGAACAGAAACCTGTCTCTATCTCCAGCGTAATGTGAACATTATGCCGAACAGAGCATCTACTATATGCCGTTACTTCCGTATTGATTTCAACCATTCCTGTTGATTCCATACCACTGGAGTCGCTCCAATAGGAGATATTTGAAAATCGGGATTGTAAACTTGAATCAAAGTAATCAACCTACAGCCAAACAACATTTGTATCCGTGCATTATTAGCAAATATATCCAATATGGTATGAGCTATTTTAGTATCTAATACATCAAAATGTCTAAACACGACAACCATACCTGTTTTTTTTATCTTCATATAGGATAAACAGTCATTCAATGCGTCTAAATTTTCTCCATAATAATCAGGAAAATCAAATTTCTGTTTGAATTGAGCTTGCATGACATTTTGATTTGCCCATTGTTTGCAATCAAAATCAATAATAGAGTAATTTTCTTCTTTAAACCATTCTAAATCACTTCTCAAAAACAGTTCTTTCCAATATATGCTTATCCATCCGTTTTGTAAAAT
>BNTP01000402.1 GCA_025996695.1 Bacteroidia bacterium
ATTTACGACCCCTGCTGTGGCACAGGTGGATTTCTGATTGCAGCAATGAAACGAATGTTTGATTATGCGGGAAACGATGAGGACAAAAAACAGCAAATCAAGAGTAAACAACTTGTCGGAGTAGAACTTCGCCCTTCGATGTTTACTTACGCCTGTTCCAATATGATGATGCGCGGCGATGGAAAATCTAATATCTATTGCGGCGACTGTTTCGCACTGGAAAACATTATTAAAGACCGCCACAAGCCAACCGTAGCAGTCTTAAATCCACCTTACGATGTTAAAAACGAAGGACAAATGTTGTTTATAGAACACGCCTTAAATACGGTTTCAGAGCAGAATGGAACAGTAGTTGCCATTGTGCAAATAAGTTGCGGAATTAAAAATAATAAAGAATTAATTGCCGTAAAAAAGCGAATTTTAGAACAACATCATTTAATAGCCGTATTGTCAATGCCCGATGAACTTTTTAATCCGAGTGCCAGCGTGATAACCTGCGTAATGGTTTTTAAAGCAAATGAAAAACACAAAGGACGTAAAACGTGGTTTGGCTATTTTAAAAATGACGGTTTTGAAAAACGAAAAAGTAAAGGCAGAATTGATGCTCGCGGAAAATGGAAAGCCATAAAAAACAAATGGGTTACTGCTTTTAATGATAAAGACGAAGTTGCGGGATTGTCCGTAAAAAAAGAAGTAACAGGCAAAGATGAATGGTGTGCCGAAGCATATATGGAAACTGATTATTCTACAATAAATCAAGTGGATTTTGAGAAGAAAATAAGGTATTATTTAGCACATATTATCATAACAAACATTCTGCCTGTTGGAATTTTAGACACGCGAAGTTTAAATGAAAATGTTTATAAATTGGATGCAACAGATTGGAAATGGTTTAGATATGATGACATATTCAATATCAAAAAAGGATTTTACAATAAAAAACCTGATGCAGAAATAGATGGAAACATTCCTTTTATTGGGGCTTCCGATTCAAACAACGGTATCACTTCTTGGCACACATTAGAAGGAGTAGAATATGCTTCAAAAACAGGAAATGAAAAAAATTCCTCGATAAATCAAAAATTATTTAAGGCAAATTGTATAACTGTTTCCAATAATGGTTCTGTAGGTTATGCGTTTTATCAGCCAAAGGAATTTACTTGTACGCACGATGTTAATCCTTTGTATTTGAAAGACAAAGAGTTAAATGTTTATATTGCAATGTTTCTTTGTGCTATAATTGAAATGGAAC
>BNTP01000403.1 GCA_025996695.1 Bacteroidia bacterium
CGCGACATTTGACAAAAGAATGGCACCGCATGTAACAATTAAGTTACTGACAAATAGTTTCAATGTTTTCATATTTTTCATTGATTAATCAGGCACAAAAATAGTGTTTTTTTTGATTAGTTACAAAACTTAATGACATTGGGCGAATCTAACTATCTATCCCAGGGTAACTGCAATTCTTCCACCCATTTCATTTCGCCCGATTTGCCCAAATGGTTTTTATCCAATCAATGGGATTTGGGATTTGAATTGTTTAACATATCCGTGTTTGAAGATAAATTCGCAGGACACAAAGAGTATGAAAGCCGCAGTTCGCAATACACGGCGGTACGGCAATCAACCCCTTTGAGATGGATATGCTCCGGCTATCGGTTGACGTGGATTTGACTTTTATTTCATATCAGTTTATCGGAATACGCCGTTTTCTTATGAGGATTACGACAAAGCACGACAGGAAAACATTGAGACAGTCAATAAATCCCTGACCGATTCCGATAAAAATTTCCTTTTATCTTTTCTGAAAGGAGAACCACAATGGACAGAAAATTACAATTTTTCACAATATCCGCCAATCCGTTGGAAGTTGATGAATTTTGAAAAACTGAAAACGATGAACCTCGAAAAGTTTAACAGTCAGGTAGAATTGTTGGAAAATACGCTGGAGAACCGGGTAGATAACTTCGGATAATTTGAATAGGTTTATTTTTGTATCTAAAAATAAAGAAAATTTGATTTTTTTGTATTTTTTTATAACTATCAGGCGCCCCACTTTTCCGCCTCGAAGTTAAATAACACTAAATATTTGGAAGTATGAAAATTGTTTCGTAACTTTGTATCCTGTGAAGACACAAAATATAAATAAAGAAAGGAGAAAAACAATGAAAACAGCTAAATGGTACGTTTTTTTATTGATGCTGTTTGTTTCGCTTTCATTAGCGGCTCAAAACAGTGCTTTTGATGATGACATATACGGCCCAGCGGCCAAAAAGACGGTGGCAACACCGAAAGTCAAGGTAGTGCGTGAAGCTCCGATCACGATTATTGAAGCCTCTACAGCCTCTTTGAGAGATGTGGATGAATACAATCGTCGCTATGCGGATGAAGAAATTGTTGATAATCCTGACAATGATTCAGTGTATGTAGATGGTGAATTGACACAGCGCATTGTGAAATTCCATGACCCGTCCAAAGTGGTCATTGTGGCTGACAATATTGATGTTTATTATGTAGACGGTCATTATTCGTT
>BNTP01000404.1 GCA_025996695.1 Bacteroidia bacterium
TTTTGAATAAATTTGCAGTGATTATTTCAGGTGGGATTAATGGACTTCGTTTCATCTTGGATAGTCTCCTCTTAAAAGAGTCGGACAATAACTCCGCGCGAGAAAAAAGTAATTTTTAGAAGTCCCCGTAACTATTTATATACCAATTTCCAAATAAAAATGTAATTATTTTCAAAAATCCTGTTTTTACTGCTTTCAAAATTAAAATTAGAAAACAACAGATAAAAGACGGAAGGTAAAAGATGTCAGCCCTCGGGCTTGGGATTATCCGGGAAGTCAGGTTATCACCATCTGAACCGTGTTGAAAAATGATTACATGATGGGCTATGATCCTCTAAAAAATCATAGCCCATCACAAAATCACACGAATCACAGTTCAGACAACTATATGCTGCGCACGCACCTCACTGTGTAATGACACATACCGAACCCGCAAGCGGTAATCGGTTTCCACCCACTACTTTTCCATTGAACGAAATACTGATCTACGCCGAGGTTGTCATCGGACGACGACCACCACCCTTGGGTACCCCAGGCATCCCAACCCTTATTATCACCTCCGCCAAGGATGGCGCTATTATTCCACGCCGATTGTAGAACTGGCGTCGTGCCACTCGTTCCACCCCCCCCAACCAACGCACTGAATGCGCTTATCAATGCACTCCAATTACTGTTATCCGGCACCGTCCATTCGGATCCAAGTGATTGGCAAGCCGCGACGATTTCAGATTCGGCGTAATAATAACCACGCTCGCCAGCCGTTTGACCCGGATATGTTGTTTCTGTCGCGGTGCCTTCGGCAATATTTTGAGTTGTCCAGCAAAGATCTGTTAGACCTGTATTGTTATAATTCGCCGTCGTATAAGTTTTAATTGGGTCGCCGCATTTGAAAGGTGCCACCATCGGCGGCGCATCCACCACCGCATCCGTGTTAAAGCCTTCCACCGACGGAATAGAGAACACAATCTCTTCGCCGTCCAAGCCCAACGTCAACAAGAAAGTATATTGTCGGCCCGCTTCAAACACGATGCCTTGCGCTTTATTTGCCGGATCGTGCAACCGGAAAACAACTTGTCGCCTGTTCACCGTGTCATTCGTGAGGTAATCCACTTCGGCAATGGTGGCGTACAAATAGGATGCATCCTCTGGAGTAGCGGCTATTTCGGCAACCGTGCCATATTCCGGCGTGCTGCCGGTGAAGGCTCCTAAGACGGTT
>BNTP01000405.1 GCA_025996695.1 Bacteroidia bacterium
CGCCGTGGACATTGCCCTCAAACACAGCACTTTGTGTAGGCAACAACATCGAATATGTAGCAGTACACACTCATAATCCCTACACCAATCAGCCGATGACCGCCGTGTTGGCGAAAGATTTATTACCGGCCTATTTCAAAGAAATACCGGAAATCGTGGGCAGTTGGAAAGGCGAAGAATTGGTCGGCATGGAATACGAACAACTTATTCCGTGGGTGAATCCAAGCCCCTCCACCCCCCTCAGGGGGGCTGCGTTTCGCGTTATCACGGGCGATTTTGTAACCACCGAAGACGGGACGGGTATTGTTCACATCGCGCCGACTTTTGGCGCGGACGACGACCGTGTGGCTAAAGCAAACGGCGTGCCGCCGTTGATGATGTTGGACAAAGACGGCAACCGTCGTCCGATGGTCGATTTGACCGGAAAATTTTTCAATTTGGAGGATTTGGACGACCATTTTGTCAAAACCCACCTTAATGTGCCGCTGTATGGCGAGTATGCCGGACGATTTGTCAAAAATGCGTACATCCCAAGCCCCCTAAATCCCCCTCAAGGGGACTTGGAAAATGCTTCTCAGGAGGGTGGGGGGGCTACCCTCGACATAGACATTTGTGTGATGCTCAAACAGCAAAATCGCGCGTTCAAAATCGAAAAACATACGCACAACTACCCGCATTGTTGGCGAACCGACAAACCGGTGCTTTATTATCCGTTGGATAGTTGGTTTATCCGTTCCACAGCCGTGAAAGAGCGGATGATTGAGCTCAACAACACCATCAACTGGAAGCCGCAATCGACCGGTTCAGGGCGTTTTGGCAAGTGGCTAGAAAACCTCAACGACTGGAATCTCAGTCGCAGCCGCTACTGGGGCACACCATTGCCGATTTGGCGCACGGAGGACGGCTCGGAAGAAAAGTGTATCGGATCGGTTGCCGAACTCATCAGCGAAATCAACACGTCGGTGGCTGCCGGCTTGATGAAAGCCAATCCGTACAAAAATTTCCAACCGGGCGTTTACACCAAAGAAAATTATGCCGCCGAAAACATCGACTTGCATCGTCCATACGTGGATGATATTATTTTAGTTTCTGAAAGCGGCAAACCCATGAAGCGGGAAACCGACCTCATTGATGTGTGGTTTGATTCGGGTGCGATGCCGTTTGCGCAGCTGCACTATCCGTTCTGCCCCCTAAATCCCCCTCAGGGGGACTT
>BNTP01000406.1 GCA_025996695.1 Bacteroidia bacterium
AGCTGGGTGGTGTTTCCAAGAACAGCGGCCGTGCTTTTGGCTTTTACCGTCGGATTCGCATTCGGGAAAGAAGCCGTCGTGCCATTTGCGGTCAGGTTGCCGGTCAAGGTCGTTGCGCCGGTTACGGCCAATGTGTTACTTAAGGTTGTTGCGCCCGTCACACCCAAAGTGCCGCCAACGGCGGTGTTGCCGCTGAGCGTTTTGTTGCCTGCCAGTGTCTGTGCTTTTGTATAAACTGAGTCACGGAAAAGGCTCAAAGTGTTGCCTGCCGTGTTTTGAGCAAGAGCTACCTGTGCTTCCGTTGCAAGCTGGGTGGTGTTTGCAAGAACAGCTGCCGTGCTTTTGGCCTTGACCGTTGGATTGGCGTTCGGGAAAGACGCCGTTGCGCCATTTGCCGTCAGGTTGCCGGTCAAGGTCGTTGCGCCGGTTACGGCCAAAGTGCCGCCAACGGCGGTGTTGCCGCTGAGCGTTTTGTTGCCTGCCAGTGTCTGTGCTTTTGTGTAAACTGAGTCACGGAAAGCGTTCACAGCGGTGCTTGCAGTGTTTTGAGCAAGAGCTACCTGTGCTTCCGTCGCGAGCTGGGTAGTGTTTGCAAGAACAGCGGCCGTGCTTTTGGCCTTTACGGTTGGATTGGCGTTCGGGAAAGTAACGGCTGTGGCGTTCGGGAAAGAAGCCGTCGTGCCATTTGCGGTCAGATTGCCGGTCAAGGTCGTTGCGCCCGTCACTGCCAATGTGTTACTTAGCGTTGTTGCGCCTGTCACGCCCAAAGTGCTACTTAAGGTTGTTGCGCCTGTCACATCCAAAGTGCCGCCAACGGCGGTGTTGCCGCTGAGAGTCTTGTTGCCTGCCAGTGTCTGTGCTTTTGTGTAAACAGAGTCACGGAAAGCGTTCACAGCGGTGCTTGCAGTGTTTTGAGCAAGAGCGACCTGTGCTTCCGTTGCGAGCTGGGTGGTGTTTCCAAGAACAGCGGCCGTGCTCTTGGCCTTTACGGTTGGATTGGCGTTCGGGAAAGTAACGGCTGTGGCGTTCGGGAAAGAAGCCGTCGTGCCATTCGCGGTCAGGTTGCCGGTCAAGGTCGTGGCGCCGGTCACTGCCAATGTGTTACTTAGCGTTGTTGCGCCGGTCACGCCCAAAGTGCTACTTAAGGTTGTCGCGCCCGTCACACCCAAAGTGCCGCCAACGGCGGTGTTGCCGCTGAGCGTTTTGTTGCC
>BNTP01000407.1 GCA_025996695.1 Bacteroidia bacterium
GTCAAATAATCCCATATGTCCTCGTCTTTTGTACTGCATCTTACTACATTTTTATAGGTTGTTTATACACTGCAAAGATACGCATAATTATTTGATTGACAATGAATTAATTTTTAGAAATCCCCTTGGCACAATTTGGATTGTTACGGTTGATAAGTCGGGTTCAATGCTGACCGGCACAAGTGCTGCTGCAATGGCGACAAATGTTTATAATCGCTTATCAAACAATGAATATCTTAACAAAATTGATTTCCATAAAGACCGTTTTTTGTTTTATTGTTCGGGCTATTCTTGGAATGCGAACATTGGACTCGGAAATGAAATCACAAAAGCACCACGATTTGATAGTTCGTTTATTCATAATATTGATAATCAATTACATTCTTTTAACAACAACAACTCTTTTGTTGAAAAAATCAAAGGTATAGTTGCTGAGAATAATTATTCATTCAAATTATCTTTTGTATCTCAAATTCGAGTTTTTTCAATCGTAAAAGCCATTGAATATCTAAAATCGCGAAATGAAACAAAGTACTATCAGAATATTAGAATCATAAACATTACGGACGATGCGGATATTAACGACCAATGGCTAACTGATTATAAAAATCTCAAAAAATGGGCACCTAATAAAGTTGAGGAAGTTGGCAATATCACTTCAAAATACATTTACAATGTTTTAAATGGGCGTGGTTACGGTAATTTAGAAGAAGTTTTTGCAGACGAAAAAGCAATGCCTCATATTTGGATTTACAATTATACAACGAAACAATCTTTATCTGAAAAATTAGAGAATGAAACATATTTTGACATTACAGCACTTGACGGAAAAGAAATACAATTAACGCCGCTGATTGACAATTACAAAAACGACAAAATTTTGTTTTTTCGCATAGACAGCGTAATTATCAATAATAATAAACATATAATAAATGAATGGTTTGACAGTTTTCGAAATTTTGATTTGAAATATGAAAACAATTTTTCGAAAAATCAAATCCAACTTTACGGCAGTTTTCAAGTTCAATATACCGATAGCATTTGGGGCGAGCATTACAAAAAACACTATTTTTCTCAATCAGAGAATTTGCCAACTGCATACCGCACGGCAACAATTTCTAAAATCACAATCTCTTTGTTAGCATTTTTGCTTATTTTCCTGATTTATTGGCTTTTGATTTTACCCAACAAGAAATTGTTTGTGATTTACA
>BNTP01000408.1 GCA_025996695.1 Bacteroidia bacterium
ACAGGAAGATGTCAACATTCAGAGGTAAGTTGTTTTATAGACTTATGCAACATGCTGTTGAAATCGAACGCATAGGACTGAATGATATTGTTGAAAATCAACTTGACCGAAAGGCATAAGCAGTATTAAAAATTAAAAAAAATGAACAAAATGGTTATCGGATATTGCACCTAATGTGAATTCCCTACGGGAAATTGATGGAGAAGAAAGCGTCCATTTTCTATTGATATGCAAGTCCTAACGGACTAGTTGCCCGAGGGCATTCATATCAATAGAAGTGGATTTCTTCGCTTACTCGCCCGCGTCCAGTGTGAATGTGACGGTCGGTCTGAAACAGGCACCCTCCGTCACGACCCCTCCTGCCACCGGCCCGGAGATTAAATACACCGTGCCGGGATGGAACGGCGTTGACCAACAAGAAGATTTTATGGTGACTAAAAGTGTCGATTTGGCTTTTAACCCAAGCAACCTTACCGTGCAATTGAATTTCAAGCACGCTTTGTCACGGATTGTTTTTAAGGCTCAAAATCAGAACAAAAACAAGACCTATCTGATTAAAGAACTGGCATTGAGTAATCTGAAGTCTAAGGGAACGCTCAACATACTGGATTCAATACCGGATGCTGGCGCTACATTTCCGCATGTTGCGGGAGCATACGACGTTGCTTGGAAAGGACAATCCGATTCGGTGACATACAAAGTTGATCTTGGAAACACGAATGTGTATGTGCCGGCAACCGGACCTGCGCCATGGAAATGCGGCGACCTGATAAAAAGTTATACCACTGCTAATTATAATAATACGGGATTAATTGATCTTTGCCGGACAACGACAAATATTGCCGAAAGCGGCTTTTCATATGATTCTTACCTTGGTCAAATCGTGGGAGAACGCGGTTATTACTATGAGTGGACGAATGCCGATGCAGCGTGTAAGCAGCTTGGGACTACATGGTCGATTCCTGATCAAAGTCAGTGGGAGGCCTTGCGGGTTGCGTTTAGCTCGTTGATCGCTGGTGTGGGTACCACCGGCGGGTCGCCCGCCCTGCGGGACGCCTGGACAAATGCAACAAGTATGGCGGGTTTCATCTCTGGCGGTGGAGATGTCGACTGGGATACTTACGGATACTGGTGGAGAAGTACTGGGCCTAAAGAATAGAACGGGAGAGCGGCGGGGAGGGGAAGAGGGGCTTCGCCTGGT
>BNTP01000409.1 GCA_025996695.1 Bacteroidia bacterium
AACTATCATTTTGTTATAGGGCACAAAAGTAGTCATTTCAAAAGTCCACGCAGAATTATTGATCGTAAATATATGATTGACAATATATTATCTTAATTTATTAATGGTTTTTAGTGGACACTAGTGATTTGATTGTCTTTAACGTGATGTTGCAGTTCTGCGCGATTGATGGGGAAATAAAATATTTTGGCTGCGTAGGGGCCCGGGCGTCCGGTTGCCGCAGGCGGGCTGTCCTGCGCGTGAAGAAATGCCGACAGGAAAACAGAAAAAACCACAACCGTTATCATTTTTATTCGAAAAAAGATAAACTTTTCTTGGTTATTCGAAATTCTTTTTGTAACTTACGCGCGCGTTGCGCGTATTTTAAATATATTGTATATGCCTGGCGACTAGAGAGAGTAAAATTATTCCGCATACGGCCAAATATTTAGCGTTAAAAAAACGTAAATATTTAGTTTCGTTTTTCTGCATAAAGTGCAGAAAATTGCTCGGAAGTATGCTCGGAAAAGCCGTCATCTATTTCTCTGTCTAAAATTATTTAGCAAAGGTAAAAGAAAAAATTTATTTGACAAAAGGTTTGCTTTAATGGCACAGCAGATATATTATAATTTGTGTTAAAGGCGCGAGTTCGGGGAGGAGGGGAAGGGGGTAAAAGGTAAAAGCCCGGCTTGTTGGCAGGAGGCATAGCGTCCACGCTATGTTGCCCCAAAGCTCGAGGGTTATCCCCTTTCACCTTGTTTACTTATGAGATGGTTCCGCTCCGCAGAGTGAGTGGTTTGTTGTTTGCAATTATTTTTGTAACTTTGCTACCAAAATACAAAAATTATGGAGTTAGATGCAAAAGGTATTGCGTTAGGTCGCACAATAGAAGATTATAAAAACAGGAAAAAGTTCATATCCGATTTATGCTCAATGGTTTGCCGCAAACACGGCAAAACGCGTTTACAACGAATCGTTAGGCAGTTTTATTGAGGTAAAATATTTGTCAATAAACGAAACTTCGGGTAAAGCCGCGTATAACTACAAATCCACATTGGAAAAATAAAACTTGGTATAGGCGTTTAGGTCGCCCAAATAATTTGCTACCTTTGTAGCATGGAAGAAAGAATAAAATTTATGGGAGTGAACTCAATCAATTTTTACAGACAGTTTCAAACGGATACAGATTGTTATCAATACTTGTCTGCAATCA
>BNTP01000410.1 GCA_025996695.1 Bacteroidia bacterium
TCCAAGGGATTACCTATTTTGGACAACTTTTCTTTTGTGTGATCCGTGTCAAATAATCCCATATGTCCTCGTCTTTTGTACTGCATCTTACTACATTTTTATAGGTTGTTTATACACTGCAAAGATATGCATAATTATTTGATTGACAATGAATTAATTTTTAGAAATCCCCTATAGGCACCTCTAAAAATACATTTTTCCTATTTTGATTTTTCAACAAAGCCGAGGTGCGTTAAAACTCTGCCTGAAATCAATACAAAGGTACGGCTAATCATCTCATTATCAGCAATTATTGTGTGTCAAGTTTGTCCCAAATCTGTACCCAATTTGCCACACTTTTAGTTTTTTTGGGGGGCAAAGAAAAATACCGGACAAAATCGTGATTCAAAAGGATAGAAATTTTTTGCAATTCGTGTACTTCTATCAGTCCGTTGAAAAGAAAGCGATAGTATTTTTTTCGCTGCCAGTGCAATTTTTCGCACAGCCAAGTTACATTTCTGCCTTCGGCTGCGAGTTGTTGTTGTACAAGTTTTTCTATTTGTATATTTTCTGTCATAAAGAAAGCGTGGAACTATTCGTTAATTGCTTATTTAAATCAACAGGCTCTCGTAAACCATTCTCCTAAATAAGCACGAACAGTTCACGCCCGAAGACGTGAACTCTGCACTTTATTCTCACTGATTTTTGAAATTGGTAGATTCCGAATAACGAGAATAAAGGCTAAAAGCCCGTTTAATTATATTTTAACTCTAATTTTTCTATATCATCGTATCATGTTTTCCGTTCACGCGACAAAGGTACAAAAAATATCAATAGTATCATTATTCCTGCCCCTATCGTTATTTGCCGCAAGAAGTCAGCCCACAAGTCAAGGCTTATCCCAATCCGGTCAATCGGGGTATGCAGGTCTATGTGGAAGTAGAACAGGGAAATGAAACGCTATTGGATAATGCCACAGTCGAAATTTATAACTCTTTGGGTCTATATATCGGCAAAGTAAACGCGGAAGGCCGTCGGGTTACTCCGGTGGACTTGCCTCAAAGGGCTGGTGTTTATATTCTGAAATTCAAGTCCAACGATTTGGAAACGAATTTTAAAATCATCGTTAATTAAAAAAGAAAAGAATATGAGAAATCGAAAAATCATATCAAACGTATTGTATAGAAGTTCCCTGCTGCTATTAGCAG
>BNTP01000411.1 GCA_025996695.1 Bacteroidia bacterium
CTTGCCTAAAAAATTGGCACCTGCAAAGGTAAGGTTTTCTTCTCAGCGGTGCAAACAAATTGACTCGAATTTTTTACCGTAGACTTCAGTGCCTGTTGCGCGACCCTATATTTTATCTGCTTTATTCGGAAAGTAATATTTCGCACCGGTAATTTTTTGTTACGGCGATAAAAATATGTTGGTAAAAACGCAAAAAATCGTTCAAAACAGACAAAACAGTTGAGTTTAACTCTACAGCTGCGAGTTTCATAGCGTTTGCTGTGGATTTTATGGTTGTATACGCCATTAATTTCTTGAGATTGTACGCCATTGCGGCCAACAAAACCTGCTTGTCGGCAAAATCTATCCCTTTGGTGTAAACTTTTTTTATCGCTCGAAAATTTATCAGCGTTCCCCATACAGGCTCAACCGTTTTTGCTCGCCTCGCATCATGCATTTGCCTTTACGTGTGTTTATGCGCTTTTCTGCCCCTTCGTAATAGTCTCTATCAACGGTAACCGTTATACTCTTATAGCCTGCTTTGTTTACACAAGTTTCTCGCAATGGACAATTTTTACAATCTGCTGCTTTGCTTCGGTAACGAAACGCACCGGTGCCCTGTCTTTTATCATGCGCCAGGCCTGAAAAATCCAGCTTAATGCCTTGACTGCAAATATAACAATCGGTATCCTTGTTGTATGTAAATCCTTCTTTCTCCGGTTTGTATGCGCCATGATGAGGTATGTATGCTTCAATATTTTGTTTTTCCAAATAGCGTAACGACTCGCCGCTACTGTAACCTGTATCTGCTAACACCTCTTCTACTTCTATCTCGTTTTCTTTCAAATTTTCAATCGTTTGACCCACTATGGCTTCGGTACATTGGGAATCTTTTTTGTCGGCAAAATCTACCATCGCTCTACAAATGACATGATTGGCCGTATCTACGCTGATTTGTCCGAAATAGTTCAAGGCCGGAACTTTGCCCTGTTTTTTGGATACGCGAGCATCGGGGTCTGTGGTGCTTACAAATTGTTCGTTGTGTTTTTCACTGCTTTTGTTGTGTTTTTTATTGCTTTTTTTGTCGTTAGCTTCTTCACTTTCAACTACTGTTCAGTTAATTTTGACAAGCCGTATATTTTTTGTACCATTGCCGGCAAAAACGAGTTATGGTAAAGTATCGGATAAAATTAACAAAGGAAGA
>BNTP01000412.1 GCA_025996695.1 Bacteroidia bacterium
CCGCGTCCCGTTTTCATGGGAGGAACTAAATAATGATGAATATAAGCTGACGATTGTGTTCGCGTCCAGCCATCGGGGACAGAATTATGAAGGTCGTCCGGGCAATACCTTGATTGTCGACAATGTGGAGGTGGTGCAAATTAAGAATTAAGAATTATGAATTATGAATTAAAAAGTGGGCATTAACTGTTATGAAAAAAATATTTATTCTGTTGGCTATTGGCTTGTTGTTTTCCTTTGAGGGGAATGCTCGGGAATCGTGGGAATATAAAATTCAGGCGGGCTACAACATTGGCGGGAGTTCACCGTTGCCGTTGCCTGCTGAGATTCGGACAATAGAAAAGTATTCGCCGGATGTGTTTGCGCCTCATCTTGCGGTGGAAGCCACTCGTTGGCTCAATGCACAATGGGGAATATCCGCACAAATTGCTTTGGACAACAAAGGATTTACCGTTTGCGACCAAGTGAAAAACCTGTACACCGAAATCAAAATTGATGGTAATCCCGACCCTCAAACCGGAAATTTTACCGGCAAGAATACGACCAAAGTACGCAATGGTTATTTCACCGTGCCGATTACGGTTTCTTACCGCACGGCCGACCGATGGTTGACCCAATTAGGCATTTACACGGCCTATCTTTATCATCCGCATTTCAGCGGAACCGCTTCGGACGGATACATTCGCCGTGGAAATCCTACCGGCGAAAAAATAGATGTGCCCCACGCTTCTTTCGATTTTTCAAGCGAACAAAATCGCTTCGATTATGGTTTAACACTGGCCGAAGAGTGGAAATTCAGCAAAAGTTTTGCCCTGAGAGGACAGATAAACTGGGGATTACGCTCTCTGTTTCCGTCCGATTTTACCGGCATGTCATTCAATATCTACAATATCTACGGCATGCTTGGCGTTAGCTACCTCTTGGTGCTTCCTGCTCGAAAGTGATGTCGGTAAGACAAATGTCTAAAGTAAAAGATGGCTCCGCAGCGGCGGCGGAGCTGCCGCTGCGGCGTTACCATTGGCTTTCGCTCCTTGTCCCGCGGGGACAGCCCTTTACTAACCGTAGATTTCAGTCTACGGCATAAACATGATATGATGTCGTTAGTCCCGCATGGGACGGCACTTGAGATGGGTGCAATTTTGCTGAATCACAATGTGTCGTCCCATGCGGGACTTTGGGG
>BNTP01000413.1 GCA_025996695.1 Bacteroidia bacterium
CCCTGACATAGCCTTGCCCATTATCAAAATTCACGTAAATTGCCTGAACATTTGACTTTCTATTCGATACAAACAATGAATCGTTTAAAACAAATTGGTATGTACCCACAGATATAGTATCCGTTAGAGGTGAGGCGGCAAAGCAGGAACTTACCTCCAAGGGAGATTGCCCTGCGCCGGAAATATCTGTAATCTTCTGAGTGATCGTATCTACAGCCAGTAACCCGTTTTGAACCGCGTAATTTTTTATCTTGTTATAATTATAAAAAATCAAGCCAAAATAAATATTTCCGTTAGTCACTTTACGGGGATATTTATTTGCAATAGTAGTGTTATAAGCAAAATTTTGCATATTCAAGTGAGAGGCGTAGAGGCGATAATAAACTTCCAGCCAGTTTCTTGTATTTATAACTGTTGCACTATCAGCATTAGTTTGCAGTTTAAAATTCTGCATATCAATAATATCCGGAGAACGGTCAATTAAAATCCCTGTTGTTACTTTGTTTGACGGTATTTCAAAAATGGCATTCATTTGTGTTTGATAATTCGATTGGGAATAAGCCAATGATGACGACAAGAATAATGACCAAATAAAATGTTTTTTAATATTTAACGTATCCATAATGTGTCTATATTTAAAGTGTTAGAATCTAATTTTTTTATTTTATCAACAATAAAAGAAATTGCATGAGTCATACTTAATTCATAATTAGTATCAAAAGCAGTGATAGAATATCCAGCAACATCACTTTTATGTGTTCGTTTCAGAAATTTTACATAAAAATAGCCATTTTTGTCCGATATAAATTCCTCATTATCAAGTTGTACTGTGCCATATCCTCTATCCTCAAAAGCGAAGTGAACTCTTACAAAAGCATTTTCTACCGGTTCTTTTGTATATTCATTATATACATATCCTACGCCTTCCACCTTGTAATAGGTGCGCTCGTTGTAGTCTTCAAATATTTCGCAAGATGCTAATAGTGAAAGAACGACTAAAAATAGAATTTTATTTTTCATCATTTGTTTTTTTATGAATTTAAATATAGGGGACTTCTAAAAATTACTTTTTTCTCGCGCGGAGTTATTGTCCGACTCTTTTAAGAGGAGACTATCCAAGATGAAACGAAGTCCATTAATCCCACCTGAAATAATCACTGCAAATTTATTCAAA
>BNTP01000414.1 GCA_025996695.1 Bacteroidia bacterium
TTGGAACTCAATAAATTTGTATTTGTGCTCATTAAATTAAAAATATACTGTGTTTGTTGGCGCAAAAGTACACATAAAAAATGAAATGACAAACATGACTCTAAAAAAAGAGGTGTGTGAAGTCTGAACTGTGATTCGTATGATTTTATGATGGACTATGATTCTCTAAAAAAATCATAGTCCATCATAAAATCATACGAATCACAGTTCAGACAACTACAAACTACGCACACACCTAACCGACAAGCGGGCGGTTGGGGGCGCTATGCCCGGGCGCACATCCAGCCCGCCAGCGTCGCCTACGATGACATCGCCGACGACTGAGCCCCACCAGTACCCGGCCGCATCCCAGAGCACCCACATACTGCCTGAGTAGAGGCCGGCTAACGCGGCACCAGTTGTCCAGTCTGCTTGGAGGATTGGGGTGGATCCCGTGGTCCCGTATCCGCCCGTCAGGGTCGGGACCTCATTCTTCAATGCAGTCCACTGAGTATTATCGGGCACCGACCATTCCGTTCCAAGTTGTTTACACGCCGCATCGGCATCCGCCCACGCATAATAAAATCCACGATCTCCTTTCGTTGGGGAGGGAATCAAGCTCCCATCTATGTAGGTGTCAAAAGTTTCGCCGCTCTCGGCAATATTTTGCGTTGTCCAGCAAAGATCATTTAATATCCCTGTACTTGCATAATTTGCCGTCGTATAACCTTTAAACGGAGCGCCGCAAGGAAATTTTGCGGCTGCCGGAGGCTCCGGCAGCATCGCTTCCACATCTGTGTTAAAATCAGCCACCGTCGGAATAGAGAACGCAATCTCTTCGCCGTCCAAGCCCAGCGTCAACAAGAACGTATATTGCCTGCCCGCTTCAAACACGATGCCTTGCGCTTTATTCGCAGGGTCATGCAATCGGAAAACTACCTGGCGCGTATTCACCGTGTCGTTCGTGAGGTAATCCACTTCGGCAACAGTGGCATATAAATAAGTAGCATCCGTCAGGCTGGGATTGGCATCTATTTCGGCTACCGTGCCATATTCCGGAGTGCTACCGGTGAATGCTCCCAACTTGGTTTCCTGCGGCAGCAGCATCAAACCATTACTCGCATTGGTAATCGCGGTGTAATCGCTACTCCCAGTGCCTGTGCTGTAAGGCACATACACATTTGTGTTTCCAAG
>BNTP01000415.1 GCA_025996695.1 Bacteroidia bacterium
AGAAAAATTGCAAAGGATACTTTTCATCTCTGCAGCAGTGCTGTTGAGCGCCGGTCTGTGGACATTAGGCACAGCACAAGTGAAAATTGGTGGCGACCCGACGACGCCCGTCACAACGGGAGCCGTCTTAGAGTTGGACGGCGCATCAGGCGGGTTACTCCTGCCATGAGTACCGGTATTGCCGCCTGCCGCTTCGGCATCAGAAGGAACGATGTACTACCGGATTAGTGATGGCAAGGTCTACATCCTTCTCGTTGACGGAGGCAAACATTGGGAGCCGGTTGGCAGCGGCCCTATCCCGAGCGACATCGCCGCAAAAGCGAAGAAACTGGCATTTGGTGTCGACAGTGCAAAATTGGCCGGAATAGCCTCCGGCGCTAATTTCGTCCTTGTCGAAAACATTTTGACATTGACCGCAACGATGAACGCCCTGTCGGCAAACATGGGTCGAGCACTTTATGGCTCCATCCAAAAAGACTCAACGATCTTGATCGCAGTCCGCGATTCTGTTTATACAAAAGCACAAACCCTTGCCGGCAACAAAACGTTCAGTGGCACCAACACATTCACGGTATCACCGACAGTACCGAGCAAATCAACAGCCGCAGGGGCCAATTCTACTGTGGTCGCCACCGAAGCGCAGGTCAACCTGAAAGCCAACCTGGCCAGTCCGACATTTACAGGCACGGTGTCTGTCCCAACTAAAACTACGGCCGCCACTAACAGCGGCAGGCGGCGTCCCGACTTTCCGCATAATCACGGCTGCTGATCTTCCTACCGTGGATAGAGCCATCAACTTGGCGCCAGGAGAAGACAGCACCTTGCTGTACGCTTTGCGCGTATCCCGTGATTCAGTTTATTTAAAAGCACAACGTAAAAACCTTCACTTCTGCTCCGGTTGTTCCGTCAAAAGGCGCTGCATTGACCGCAGCTACCGGCACAACGGCTGTAGCAACGGAAGCACAAGTCTATAATACGGTGAAAAACACATTGCCGGATGCATTGTGGAACTTCCGCGATTCGACCTATCGGTTGAATCAGAACCTTGACGGCATCAAGACATTTGCAAAAGCCCCGGTGGTCCCCGCTAAACTAAGGGAACACGCGTAAATAACATATACATTTTAATAACTTAACTTGTTTATTATTATATGCTTACAAATTAAAACGTA
>BNTP01000416.1 GCA_025996695.1 Bacteroidia bacterium
CGCCGCCGACCTACTTAATTGCAAATATGTGTTTTTGACGATGCAAATTTACAACTTTTCGGGGGCGTATCCTAATCGGATTTGCCCCCGTTTTTTATTCGTTTTTTTTAGTCGGTTAGTAGTGATATTTTTTAATGCAGCCATAATGTATCAAGATTTAAAATATTATTTTGTGATTTTTTTATTTTATCTACAGTAAAAGAAATCAAACCAGCACTCAGTTTATTATTATCTGCATGGGCACCAATAGTGATGCCAACCACATTGCTCTTATGATATCTTTTAAGAAATCTCACATGGAAATACCCTTGCGCATCTGTTTCAAAATACTCATACTCGGGTTGTACTGTGCCAAAGGGTCTGCCTTCAAAATTGCAACCAACCATTATTTCTACATTTTCTACCGGTTCTTTTGTGTATTCATTATACACATATCCTACGCCTTCCACCTTGTAATAGGTGCGCTCGTCGTAGTCTTCAAATATCTCGCAAGATGAAAAAAGCAAGATAACTGCTAAAAATAAGATTGTTTTTTTCATAATGATTTTTTCCTATATTTTATTGTATTAATTTTATTGTAGCCATAATGTATCTATTTTTAATGTATTAGAATTTGTGTCTTTTAGTATTTTTGATAAGATAGAAATGCCGGGTGCTGTTAATTTATTGTTATCTGCATTAGCACCGATTGAATAGCTTACCACATTGCTTTTATGATGTCTTTTAAGAAATCTCACACGAAAACAACCATCTGCATTTGTTGCAAAAGACTCAAATTCGGGCTGTACTGTTCCAAAGGGTCTGCCTTCAAAATTGAAATGGACACTTACTCTTCCGTATAGTACCGGCTCTTTTGTATATTCATTATACACATATCCTACGCCTTCCTCCTTGTAATAGGTGCGCTCGTTGTAGTCTTCAAATATCTCGCAGGCTGAAAAGAGCAAGATAACTGCTAAAAATAAGATTGTTTTTTTCATAATGATTTTCTCGGCTAAATTTTTTTTTGAGGTGCTATATTTTGCAAGTCCTGCAAACTTGCCCTGAGCGCAGTCCCGCAGGGACGACACTTTATTAACCGTAGACTTCAGTCTACGGACAGCCTGCCACACGCCACCTTCACCCCGCAGGGGTGACACTTGATAGTGCCGTCCCTGCGGGACTATGCT
>BNTP01000417.1 GCA_025996695.1 Bacteroidia bacterium
AGGAAGATGCTTGTCGGGCAAGAACGGGATATGCACCTCTAAACTTATCTACCGTGCGTAAATTTGCCTTGCAAATCCTCTCTGACATCAAAGACAAGCATAGCTTGAAAAAAAGACAGTATAAGGCCGCCTTGGACATTGGCTATTTGAAAAAAATCCTTAAAATTTGATGCGGTTGCCCTGTTTATTTGCATCATTCAAAAATAATGTCTACTTTTGTCGAATAATTTTGAAGAACAACAAGGATTATTCCGTTGTGAAAACATTAAAAGCGGGAATACAAATTCTCGTTTTATTTTAATATTTATGAAATACAACACAACTTTCTATCATTCGCCAATCGGCGTATTATTCCTGAAAGCCAATTCGTACGCTCTGTTGGAGTTGCAGCTATGTGATGAACAAAAAGAGGCGACAGATACTGTCAGTCCTATTCTTAAAGAAACTATCCGCCAGTTGACGGAATATTTCGAGGGGAAACGACAGACGTTTGAGTTGCCGCTCCGACCAAAAGGCACTGCTTTTCAGCAAAAAGTATGGGATGCGCTGTGCAAAATTCCTTACGGCACAACAACCAGCTATGCCGGATTAGCCGGAAGCATCGGACTGCCGAAAGCCTACCGCGCAGTGGGCAATGCTAACGGCAAAAATCCAATTGCGATCATCATTCCGTGTCATCGCGTAGTTGCCTCCGATGGCTCGTTGGGTGGTTACGCCTACGGATTAACCATCAAGGAGGCACTGTTGCGGTTGGAGCGATGACCTGAAAAACGAAAATTTAGGCGAAATAACGGTTGTATAAGCCTTCAAAGCCTTTGCCGTGGCGCGCTTCGTCCTTACACATTTCGTGAACGGTGTCGTGAATGGCGTCCAAATTCTGCTGTTTGGCTAACGTTGCAATCCGCTTTTTGTCTTCGCATGCACCTGCTTCGGCTTCCATGCGCTTTTTCAGGTTGGTCTTCGTATCCCAAACCATATCGCCCAACAATTCTGCAAATCTTGCAGCATGCTCGGCTTCTTCCCATGCATAGCGTTTGAACGCCTCTGCCACTTCCGGATAGCCTTCGCGGTCGGCTTGTCGACTCATCGCCAGATACATACCGACTTCGGAACATTCGCCCGCAAAATGGGCATTCAAACCATCCAGTACCTCTTTGTCGACACCCTT
>BNTP01000418.1 GCA_025996695.1 Bacteroidia bacterium
TGTGAAGAATTGACTGATGTAGGCAACGATTTCGTCCAATTTGAACAACATATCGGCAGTATTTCCTTGCTGCACGGTTTGTCCGTTGATGTCTAAATGAAAAGGCAGTTGGTTGATATTTGTATTCAGGCTGTCGATGGAAATAAATTCGCCGACGACTGCTGAATTGTCGAAAGCTTTAGAAATCTCCCACGGAAGTCCGGCGGCTCGAAGTTTTTGTTGTAAATCTCTCGCTGTCAAGTCGATGCCGACCGTCACTTCGTCGAAATAGCGATGTGCAAACTTTTGAGAAATGTTTTTCCCTAATCGGCAAATTTTCAGCACAATTTCTGTTTCATATTGCACATCTGACGAGAAATTCGGGATATAAAAAGGCTTTTCATCGCGCAACAAAGCCGTGTCGGGCTTCATAAAAATGGTAGGTTCTTTCAATTTTAACGAATCATTGTGCAGCTCTTTGTTGTGGGCTGCATAGTTCATTCCGACACAAAATATTTTCATAACTTAGGTGTATTGGTATCACAAAGCACCCTAATTCCACTCATTTCTCAGTCGTTTTTGATATTCTAAAGGATCTTCTTTCCAGTCAATCTTTCCTGCAAACTTCTTTGCATCAAAAACCTTGACAGGCTTAAAATCGGCTAAATCTTTTTTTAAGGTGCTATATTTTGCAAGTCCTGCAAGCTCACCCTGAGCGCAGTCCCGCAGGGACGACACTTTATTAACCGTAGACTTCAGTCTACGGACTGCCTGCCACACGCCACCTTCACCCCGCAGGGGTGACACTTGATTGTGCCGTCCCTGCGGGACTATCCTATCGTGCTCATTTCTATACCGTAGACTGAAGTCTACGGTTAATAAAGGGCTGTCCCTGCGGGACAAGGCACCATTTGCAAAATATAGCTCCTCAAAAAAAGATTTAGCCCTCTTTCCACGTCGCGCAATCATTTTATCTACTTCAACCAGAAACTCTTCAAGTGATATTTTTTCACTGTTTCGGTGTCGCCAACAATAAAATATATCCAACCAATCTTGCATACGGCCAAGAAATTTATACCATGATGAGCGGAATACATCAAAATTAATAATTTCTCTGCGTGATATTTCCATATTTCTTTTATCTGCTGTTGTTTCCATTTCACATTATGTTGATTTTAACTCCGCAAA
>BNTP01000419.1 GCA_025996695.1 Bacteroidia bacterium
TGGAAAACGGCAGAAATGGCAAGAAAATCGTCCAAAAAAATCATCCACAGATGACGCAGATTTTCGCAGATACAAAAACCAGAAATGTCTTTTCATCTGCGCCTATCTGCGATACCAGCGGATAAAACGGAGCTGCTCATGGCGCGGCTGGCGAAGGACATGGGGTATGTGCATTGGGCGGCGATGACGCTGACGCCGTGGGACGATGCGGATTGCAAGGCGGGGCTGCCGCGCTTTTGGGAGACCCTGCGCGAGCGGACGGCGGCGTTGCAGGCGGAGGGGCGGGCGGTGATTGTGGGGATTGGGTGCAACCTGTTTGAGTGGGGGACGTTCCTGCGGCGGATCGACAATTTTTTGATGGATTTGGCCGCCGAGCCGTTGCAGGTGGAGCGGTTTCTGAACGCGCTCACGGAGCTGCACATGGCGAAGCTGGAGAAGGTGTGCGCGGCGGTGGGGGATTGCGCGGATTTCCTGAAATTCGGCGACGACCTCGGCATGGACACCGGGCCGTTCATGTCGCCGGAGACTTACCGCCGGTTCTTCAAACCGCACCACAAGCGGATGTGCGACTATGTCCGCAAGCACTCGGGGATGAAGCTGTTTTTGCACTCGTGCGGGTCGATCTACGCGCTGTTGCCGGATTTGATCGACGCGGGGTTTGAGGTGATCAATCCGGTGCAGACGAGCTGCCACCAGATGGAGCCGGAACGCTTGAAAAGGGAGTTTGGGCGCGACGTGACGTTCTGGGGCGGCGGGGCCTGCACGCGGGAGATTTCCCTCGGGACAAGGCTCCATCGTAAAGTAGGGGAGCATCTTGCCCCCTTGCAATGCGCTATCTGATGCGACGGTTGGGGGAGCTGGAAGCTCCCCCTACTATCCTAGCGCTTTGCGGTTGGCGGCTTGCAGGCGGGCGGCGAAGGTGCCTACGGCTCCCTCGCGGAAGAGCTTGGGGAGGGCGTTGCGGGAGGCTTCGGCGAGCGGGCCTGCCTGGTAGCCGAGGCCGCTTTGCAGGTAGATGGCCAGGCGGAAGCGGAACACCGCGCACGTATTGCGATTGAGGAGAGAGTCCTTGGGCCGGAGCATCCCGACACGCTCGCCAGCCGCAACAATCTGGCGATTGCACTGCGTGCCCAAGGCAAAAATGCCGAGGCGGAAGCGGAACA
>BNTP01000420.1 GCA_025996695.1 Bacteroidia bacterium
CGAATTCATCCGAAAGATCAAGCGCATCCCGTGTATCTTGAGGGGCCGGCGTTTCTCTTTGACCGGGGAAAGGGTTTGTGCAGCCTCTGTTTTCGCTTATCGGTACCATAATGGGTACCTCCTTGCAATTTGGTGCGTCCGGGCAAAAAAAAGCCGAACATTTACCACGCTTACAAGGGCGCCCAGACCTCACGGTTACCGGAATGTTCGGCTATATCCCAAGTCAGATGCTTTTCAGTGAAACATGAGGGCAAGAGTCCTGCTGTTTTTGAGTAAGCATAAAAAATCCACAATCATACGGTGTGGATAGCCGCTAGTTAGTAGGTATGGCTAGTATCGGATATATCAAGCATTTTGTCAAGGGGGAGTTGACCTTTTGCCCCGCCTGTGATATATTAAATCAGGAGGCTAATATGGCGACAATCGTAGAAACTGGTTATTTACTTGACTACGGTATACACAATATGTAGTATTTGAGGTATGATAGAATACCCGATGACATTTACTGAGTTCACTACACAATTTGCAACGGAAGAACAGTGCCGAGACTACCTATACCAGTTAAGATGGTCGTCCGGGTTTGTGTGTCCGAAATGTGGGCACGGGAAAGCTTGGCAAAAAGGTGAAACGCTCTATGAATGCGCGAAATGCGGCCGGCAAACGTCAGTGATAGCCGGGACAATTTTTCAAGACACACGAAAACCGCTGCGCACATGGTTTACCGCAATTTGGTGGATAACGACGCAACGGAATGGAGCGAGCGCGAGAGGACTACAGCAGGTTTTAGGAATTAAAAGCTATACCACAGCGTGGACTTGGTTGCATAAAATCAGAACTGCAATGGTAAATCCGAAAAGGACGAAACTATCAGGGCGAGTCGAAGTCGATGAAACCTACATCGGCGGAGCGGAACACGATGGCAAACGCGGACGGGGAACGGGGAACAAAAGCCTTGTAGTTATCGCAGTTGAACTTCCTGAAAGTGAAGGGAAAAATCAGCTTGGACGTGTTAGAATGCAAGGAGGTACCCATTATGGTACCGATAAGCGAAAACAGAGGCTGCACAAACCCTTTCCCCGGTCAAAGAGAAACGCCGGCCCCTCAAGATACACGGGATGCGCTTGATCTTTCGGATGAATTCG
>BNTP01000421.1 GCA_025996695.1 Bacteroidia bacterium
ACTGTCAAACTCACAAACCTCCTGCGAATCCAAATCCAAATCAGCATCCAAATAGCCACAAGCAGGCTCTTTGTCTTTTAAGTTGGTTCCCGATATGTAAGGGTCATGCTCTTCGACGATGTGCTCTCGCATATCCATAACCACATAGACGGGCTGTGCCGTTCCTAAGTTTTTTCCGTTCTCAATCTCTGTTTTCCGTTGTGGAATGATTACATCCCGCAAGTACTCAATGTTTATTTGTCCTCTTTCCATAACTGTTTTTATTTTAATAATCTGCTTAAATTTGACTTCTGTTTAACTACTGTAAATTTCTCAAGTTCCGCGATTAGTTCTAAAACCTTTTCTTTCGGAGGTTCCGACAGGTGGTTTTTTCCTGTGTCCGCTCCTATATTTACCTGTTTCGGGTTGCATCGTTTTATTAGCGAAACAAAAAGATCTAAACGAAAATCCATAATTGGTTCAATCGTTACATATTTGTCTATTTCGGGCATTGTGTCCATATACAATGCCCGATATGTTGGTGTTGGTGTATTTCCCATTTGCGGATGAATTATGTCGCTTTCAATGGTTGTACAAATAACCGATTTACGCGCTACGGGGTGCGCCATAAGTATATTAAAACCGGCTGGATTTTTTGACTGAAACAAATAACGATTATCGAATTTATCACAATGATTGAGCGTTTTTAAAATCCAATCCGCCGGAATATCATTTGCAAATAAATCATTACTACTGCCCACGAAAATAAAATTACCGCTTCCGAGATTGGTTTTCAACTCGCTTTCGTCAAAATGTACCGGGGATTGTGGCTTGTTAAAACGTTTCGCAATCCCTTTCATGTAGCAATATCCGCAATCGTGCGGGCATGTACCTTTGACCGTGTTCCATGTATGAGTTACAAACTCGTACATGTTTCCTTGTGATTTGTTTAGTGCCATTATTTCAACATTTAGTAATTTAAACTAGCCAACCTATTTCTGAATCAATCATTCCTTCTTCTAAAGGTGTGCCATCGCTAAGTGGGTTTTCTGATTTAATACTGCCAAATCCCAACTCGAATTTTACCCATTCTAAAAATTGTTCTTCGGTTACATCGTAACCTTGTGGACATTCTATTTCTAATTCAACTTTAATAT
>BNTP01000422.1 GCA_025996695.1 Bacteroidia bacterium
CCCGCAATCTCCTAACGAATAGTACACCTCTCCTTTTCAGGGGATTGCGGGTCAAGCCCGCAATGACGACTACTCTGTCGGAGCAACCACTTTCTTCAACACCTTCGGCGCACCGCTTGCGACGGACTTTTGAGCGGTTGGGGCAACGGCGGCACCTTTTTTGGGCGTGAGCATGATAATCATTTTCTTGCCTTCCAATTGGGGTAACTGTTCCACTTTCCCTAAATCTTCCAAATCGTTAGCAAAACGCAGCAGAAGCACTTCTCCCTGTTCTTTGAACAGGATAGAGCGTCCTTTGAAAAAGACGTAAGCCTTCACTTTGGCACCCTCTTCCAGGAAGCCTTTCGCGTGCTTCAACTTGAAGTTATAGTCGCGATCATCTGTTTGCGGTCCAAACCGGATTTCTTTCACCACCACCTTCACGGCTTTCGCTTTTTGCTCTTTTTGGCGTTTCTTTTGTTGGTAGATAAACTTCTGATAGTCAGCTATCCTACATACAGGAGGTTCCGCATTGGGGGAAATTTCAATCAAGTCCAATCCCTCTTTTTCAGCCATCCGAATGGCGTCCATGATAGGGAACACACCTTGCTCAATATCTTCACCTACTACTCGCACCTCTCTTGCACGAATCTTTTCATTGATTCTGTACTGGTCTTTCAAGTTGTCTTTCTTCATTAACCGACTATCTGATTCATTTGTTTTTCTACTTCACTATTCAAATGCGCGGCAAAGGTAGTCATTTTCATTGAACCTACATCGCCTTCGCCCTGTTTTCTTACATTAATTTCGTTATTTTCCACTTCTTTCTCGCCTACTATGAGCAAATAAGGGATTTTTTTCAATTCATTGTCACGAATTTTGCGTCCTAACTTCTCATTTCGGTCGTCTATAATCACACGAACATCCTGTTTTGTGAGTTCTTTTGCCACTTCGTAAGCGTAATCATTGTATTTTTCGCTCACCGGCAAAACAACCGCTTGATCCGGAACCAACCACAACGGGAATTTTCCGGCGGTGTGTTCAATCAATACCGCCACAAAGCGTTCCATCGAGCCAAACGGCGCGCGGTGAATCATCACCGGTCGATGCTTTTGATTGTCTGCGCCCACGTATTCCAATTCAAAACGTTCGG
>BNTP01000423.1 GCA_025996695.1 Bacteroidia bacterium
TTGATGAGCCGTCAGTGGTAGCGTTGGACAATCGTACCGAAAAATTGCTCGCTATTGGCGCCGAGTCACGAACAGCACGAATTTCAACTTCGGTACTTCCTGACGGAATGCACACCACAATGCGCAACGAGGGCGCAAACAAGTGATTGTTGTTGTTGATTTTCTTTATCATGCCGCGAATCATCTGTTCGGCGGCATAGAAATCTGCAATCACACCGTCACGTAGCGGACGGATTGTTTTGATGTTTGGATGCGTTTTCCCGTGCATTCGTTGTGCCTCGGCGCCAATAGCGAGCAATTTTTCGGTACGATTGTCCAACGCTACCACTGACGGCTCATCAACCACGATTTTACCGTTCTGGATAATGATGGTGTTGGCAGTGCCCAAGTCCATCGCTATTTCTTGTGTGAATGAAAATAAACCCATTATATATTAGTGTTTAAAGTGACGGATGCCCGTCGTAACCATTATTAAATCATTGTTGTTGCAATACTCAATCGACAAGTCGTCTTTGATAGACCCACCCGGCTGAATGACTGCGGTGATGCCCGCCTGTTTCGCCACTTCCACGCAGTCGGGGAATGGGAAAAAGGCATCGGAAGCCATTACGGCACCTTTCAAATCAAATCCAAATTCTTGTGCTTTAGCGATAGCTTGTTTGAGTGCATCAATGCGGGAAGTTTGACCCATTCCGCTGGCGCACAACTGTTTATCTTTCGCCAAAACGATGGCATTTGATTTTGTGTTTTTGACCAATTTGTTGGCAAACAGCAAATCGTCCACCTGTGCAGCCGTTGGCGACTTAGTGGTGACTGTTTTCAAATCGGTTTTTGTTTGGATGCTTACATTCTTGTCCTGAACCAGCACGCCATTCAAAAGCGAGCGAAATTGCATAGAGGCTTGACCCGCAATCCCTCCGTTTTTAAGCACCAAAATAATGCGATTTTACTTCTGCTTCAAAAGTTCAAACGCTGGAGCATCGTATGCCGGAGCGATCATCACTGCCAAGAAAATATTATTGATTCCTTCGGCCGCCAGAGCATCAATCGGTGCGTTGCAAATCAGGACACCGCCGAAGGCGGAAACAGGATCGCCCGCAAGGGCGGCTTCCCAAGCCCCTTTCACA
>BNTP01000424.1 GCA_025996695.1 Bacteroidia bacterium
TGGGAAGGGGTCGATTTGCCCAATCACGACCTTGGAAATCTGCTTGTCAATAATCAAATCCGCACACGGGGGCGTTTTGCCGTGGTGTGCGCATGGCTCTAAATTGACATACAGTGTCGATTTCTTGAGCAAATTCACCTTGCGCACTGCCCGAACAGCATTCACTTCGGCATGCGCTTCGCCAAAGCGACGGTGATAGCCTTCGCCGATAATCTGAACGTCGCACACTATCACGGCACCCACCATCGGGTTAGGTGCCACGTAGCCTAAGCCTTTGCGTGCCAATTCCAAACAGCGGCGCATGTATTTTTCATCCAAACTTTTCATGGTTTTATGGTAATAAAGAGGCGATAAATAGTGTAAAATCGAGAATATCATGTTGCACACTTGCCTTTTCTAATGCTTTCATGTATTCTTGCCGCCTTTCTACGGGGACAATCGTCCATTCATAGCCACCGGAAACAAACATTGCATTCATTAAAAAGCGTGCAATTCGCCCGTTCCCATCCATGTAAGGGTGAATATAACCAAACATAAAATGCCCTAAAACAGCTCGCGCACGCGCATCAGACTCTGCCTTTAGCAATTCAAAAAATACAGGCATCGCTTCTCTCACGGCATCCGGATTGAGTGGCGTGTGCAGCGAACCTCTGATATAGACCTGATGCGAACGGTAGCCCACGAGGTCGGAAGGTTTCAATAAACCTGCGCTCACACTTGGGGCAAATAATTCGCGATACCATGCCCTGTGGTCGTTATCAGCGACTTCTCCCGCATTTTCGCCCTCCAATATCTTCCTTATACTATTTTTGACTGCTTGAAAAGCTTGCCAATACCCTCTGGCAGCCATCGCGTTTCGTTGTTCGGCATCCGCAACATTGATGTCAGGCGTCCAATTTCCGCTTTTTACTTTTTCTATCAACTCATTGCTCACTTTATACCCCTCTATGGAAAGCGAGTGATAGGCATCCAACTGATATTTCGCCTCAATGCCCTCCATACAATTCTCAATGTTCTTGTAACGATTTTTTGTTTCAGGAAAATTGGTAATGACCGTTTCGCGCATTTCAGCCCACATTAATTTTAAGCGAATGGCATAAGGCGAAGTTACTCGAGATA
>BNTP01000425.1 GCA_025996695.1 Bacteroidia bacterium
TAGGCGTTTAACGGATTGTGGGCGCATTTGCACAAATAGTTCCAAGAGTTTTACACACCAAATTACAAGCGATGGTTTCATATTTTTTATTGAAATAACTTGATGTTTGTAGTCCCATTTTCGTTGGTCAGTCAAGATGATTTCTTTGTCTTTAATTTTTTCAAAATAGGGTGTCCAACGATGTGGTGTAAGATAAAGTAACTGAATTTGGTCGGGGTCGTATGACCAAAGTTGTTTCAAACTGTACCAAAAATCCTTTACTTGCTCTTCGCCAAAGCCGACTACATAAGTTGCCATTGATAAAATATTGTGTTTCCGCAACAACTGAATGGCTTGTCTGTCTTTGGAAATTGTTCCTTCTTTTTTGATTTGTTTCAAAACGGTTTCATCGTAATTTTCAATGCCTAACAAAAAACGCTCAAAACCTGCTTGTTTGTAGAGGTGCAAAATATCGGCATCTCTAACGATGTTGTCCGCCCGAATTGAGCCGACCAAAATTAACGGTAATTTTTTAGCAATTAACGCCTCTAAAAATTCTTTCCAAGCATTGGCATTGGAAGCAGGATTTTCGTCAGCAAAGTTAATAACTTCAACACCATATTTTTTGTGCAACATTTCAATTTCGTCAGCAAAAGCCTGTGGGTTTCTATGACGAAATTTTTGCCAAAATAAATTTTGTCCGCAATAAGAACATTGATACGGACAACCTCTCGAAAACTGTACTACAACTGCTTTGCGCTTGCCCCAATAGGTGTAATGATAATCATTCGTTAATTCCCACGCAATGCGGAACTTGTCTAAATTTTCAATAGGTTCGGCAGATAAGGTTCGTGCGGGGTTATTGTCTTGCCTATATGCAATTCCTTTGACTTCAGAAATCGGCAAATTTTGTTCAATCGCACGAGTTAGTTCTAATATCGTTTTTTCGCCCTCTCCACAAACGATATAATCTATTTGCGGATTTTCTCGCATAATGTCTTTCCAATGAAAGGTAGAAAACACACCGCCAACAACAACACAAATTTCGGGCTGTGCTTGTTTCAATAATTGTGTAATTTCGTTAATAATTGGCTGAGCCGATGTTGACCCTGAATGTCCCAACATTACTATATCGACTT
>BNTP01000426.1 GCA_025996695.1 Bacteroidia bacterium
GTAAGGCACATACACATTCGTGCTTCCAAGATCAACTTTATAAGTCACCGAATCGAATTGTGCTTTCCAGGTTACTTTGTAACCCGCAGCATACTGAAAACCATTCGTAGCATCCGGTACCGAATCCAGCAGGTTAAGCGTTCCCTTCGATTTCAGATTACTCAAAGCCAGTTCTTTAATCAGGTATGTTTTGTTTTTGTTCTGATTTTGAGCCTTGAAAACAATCCGTGACAAAGCATGCTTGAAATTCAATTGCACGGTAGGACTGCTTGTATAAGTCAAATCTACACTTTTAGTCACCATGAAATCTTCCTGTTGGTCAACCTTGCGATTCACATCGCCGTCCCATCCCGGTACGGTGTATTCAATCTCGGGGCCGGCGACAGGAGGGGTCGTGGGCGTATTCCTTTTCAGACCAACCGTCACGTTCTCACTGGACGCGGGCGAGTAAACGAAGAAATCCACGGAGTCTTTTGCCGGCCAATTGGCTTTTGGGAAATAATCCCAAGTACTAGCACTGCCCTCTTCGCCGCGCGTCACGGTCACGCCGTTCAGCACATAACCGTCATAAGCACTTGCGGTAGGGTGGCTCCACGCCGACGTAGTAAAGGAAGTCATTGAACCTGTGGTGGTCACACTCGCGCGGAGTTGCTTGTCCGCGAGCGTCTTGAAGGAAATCTCCCTCTCACTACTCTGCACCGGATTGTTTTGATACAAATCGGTTGCACAACTGCTGCTCAAGGCTACTATACCGAGCAGGCTAAAAAACAATTGTTTTTTCTCTTTTTTTTTAATTTGTAATTATTTTTCTTTCGTTGTTCATTATTTGTTGTTCACTGTTCATTGTTTTGCCTTCGCAATCCGTTAGGATTGCATCGCTCGGTAGAACCGGCTATGCCTCACGCGCCCCGCAAGGTAGGGTGTTCAAAACGAATTAGCAAGAATCATCAAAAAGCCCTACCTTTGAGCTCTATATAAAAATTCACTAGTGTCCACTAAAAACCATTAATAAATTAAGATAATATATTGTCAATCATATATTTACGATCAATCATCCTGCGTGGACTTTTGAAATGACTACTTTTGTGCCCTATAACAAAATGATAGTT
>BNTP01000427.1 GCA_025996695.1 Bacteroidia bacterium
GACCAAAGCGAAAGTAAATGCCATTTTCACGAAATCCCAGCCTAAACGGTCTTTCAGATGGTATTTCTTTTCAAACCGCTTTCTGCTTTTTGCGCTATTCATGGATATAACAATAAATATACCTTGATACAGCCCCCATAAGACAAATGTCCATGCCGCTCCATGCCACAAACCACTTATTAAAAACGTGATAATCATGCAAAGATTCCACCAACTTAATTTATCGCTTTTGTTGACAAGCGGATAATAAACGTAATCCATAAACCATTGTGTCAGTGAAATATGCTCACGTTTCCAATAGTCGGCGTATGAAGTGGCAAAATAAGGATAATTAAAATTTTGCAAGAATTTGAACCCTAACAATTTACCAACACCCAATGCCATATCGGAATAACCCGAAAAATCGCCATAAAGTTGAAACGCAAAAAATATCGCACCCAAAACCAATGTGCTTCCCGAATAACCGGCGGCATTACCAAAAATATCGTTCACTATGGGAGCGCAATTATCGGCGATAACCACTTTTTTGAACAGCCCCCACAAAATTTGCCGCGACCCATCGACCGCCAAAGCATAGTCAAAAGTCCGGCGTTTGTAGATTTGTGGCAGCAAATTGATTGCCCGCTCAATCGGTCCTGCCATTGCCAATGGGAAAATGCTCACAAACAGGAAAAACGACACCACATCACGTGTCGGCTCAAGTTTTCGGGTTATTCCGATATGGCATTGGGTGTTGGTAAATTGTTAGGGTTCAAATTCTTGCAAAATTTTAATTATCCTTATTTTGCCACTTCATACGCCGACTATTGGAAACGTGAGCATATTTCACTGACACAATGGTTTATGGATTACGTTTATTATCCGCTTGTCAACAAAAGCGATAAATTAAGTTGGTGGAATCTTTGCATGATTATCACGTTTTTAATAAGTGGTTTGTGGCATGGAGCGGCATGGACATTTGTCTTATGGGGGCTGTATCAAGGTATATTTATTGTTATATCCATGAATAGCGCAAAAAGCAGAAAGCGGTTTGAAAAGAAATACCATCTGAAAGACCGTTTAGGCTGGGATTTCGTGAAAATGGCATTTACTTTCGCTTTGGTC
>BNTP01000428.1 GCA_025996695.1 Bacteroidia bacterium
TTGAATAAATTTGCAGTGATTATTTCAGGTGGGATTAATGGACTTCGTTTCATCTGGGATAGTCTCCTCTTAAAAGAGTCGGACAATAACTCCGCGCGAGAAAAAAGTAATTTTTAGAAGTCCCCTTAAAAAATACAGAAAATGGGTTGTGAATTGCTTTCAAAATTTGTACCTTTGCGACCGTAAACAACTTTGCCACGACCGAACGTTCGGGTTTATTGGTTGTGAATTGCTTTCAAAATTTGTACCTTTGCGACCGTAAACAACTTCAACCGGGACGTATCGCCGCCATTCATGGTTGTGAATTGCTTTCAAAATTTGTACCTTTGCGACCGTAAACAACTATTCGCCCGTCCGTAGGGCCGGACAAATCGTTGTGAATTGCTTTCAAAATTTGTACCTTTGCGACCGTAAACAACCGGTTGCCGCTGCTACTTTGGACAGCAACGGTTGTGAATTGCTTTCAAAATTTGTACCTTTGCGACCGTAAACAACAATATGAACACAAAAACAGAGCAATATGAGTTGTGAATTGCTTTCAAAATTTGTACCTTTGCGACCGTAAACAACTGAGTTCAGAAATTACACTTGGGACAAAGGTTGTGAATTGCTTTCAAAATTTGTACCTTTGCGACCGTAAACAACCTGCGAAAACATTGCTATTTCAGACGAGAGTTGTGAATTGCTTTCAAAATTTGTACCTTTGCGACCGTAAACAACGCCGCTGAAGAGGCAGCACGTCAGGCAGATGTTGTGAATTGCTTTCAAAATTTGTACCTTTGCGACCGTAAACAACCAGAAGCAGAAGCATTGGCGTTGGCATTGGTTGTGAATTGCTTTCAAAATTTGTACCTTTGCGACCGTAAACAACGAATTGCACCGCTGGCAGGCGGGCACAATAGTTGTGAATTGCTTTCAAAATTTGTACCTTTGCGACCGTAAACAACTCAAGTGCTTCCGGTGCAACGACTTTTCCGGTTGTGAATTGCTTTCAAAATTTGTACCTTTGCGACCGTAAACAACACGAAAAAAGATATAATCAAAATAGAACAGGTTGTGAATTGCTTTCAAAATTTGTACCTTTGCGACCGTAAACAACAAATA
>BNTP01000429.1 GCA_025996695.1 Bacteroidia bacterium
TTTTGGCAGTCCATCAATAATCTGTATTAATAAGGCCAGGGCTAGCGGTCCAAGGGGAAGAAGACCCGCTATCAAGGTAGGTGACATTTCCAACAACAGCCGAAAAGCAGCTGCCTTTCCTTCATTGGAGGCATATTCGAGTGCCTGATTGAGCAATTGCTCCGCCGTTATTCCGCCATCACCATTCGGTTTAGCGTTGCCGCCGCCATTGCCGTCGTCGCCGCCACCAGCACCGCCGCCACCAGCACCACCAGCACCAGCAGCACCAGCACCACCAATACCGGCACCAGCTTCTTCACAAAATACATAACATAAAGCCGCACCTAATCCCGCTGTAGCGATCTCAGCCCAAAGGTTTGCTTTATCTTTATTATATTCAGGGTTTAATTTGTTGCTTGTCACATCTTCCACTCTGCGGTTGTTCGAGAAGATCACGTTAAACTCTTGGGACAACTCGGGCATCTCTTTTACCTTAACACGCACTTTCATTGATACTGCCATAAAGTCATTCAGGTAGTCTGACTTACGATTCCACAAGTCAGCATCAGAAAATGTGGCGGTCACAGTTAGATTATGTCCATTTATCGCCACGTTTATATGCTTATCCCAGTCATTATGTTCAACCGTTTTCCAATCTCCTTTTTCTCCTTCTTTTTGTTGCTTTATTTTCCATACACCGCTTGTTTCCACCTGTAGTGTATAGGTCGGCAGTGTTGACGTTGTTTGAATACGATATTGTTTGCTCCAAGTTTGCTGAGTGCTATTAAATTTAAAGTCATCGCTTACTTCGCCTTTACCAGCATAGACCTCGTGATCGGTCGGATCAAACATTCTACCGTCAAAATTCAGGCGGATGACCTTCAGTACTACATCCTTTCTAACGGCTGGATTTTTTGTGAGTGATGCAGTAACCGTACACGAATAAATGCCCGGATGAATGCGGGGCACGGGCGACAAGAATCAACATGCTACTACAAAGCACCCACGCCCAGATTGAAGCTATAGAGAAACGCAAAAATGCTATCGCAACAGATTTATACGTCGACCCCGCATTAAATATAATGGTTCATATAACATTGTTTGAGATCTTGCATATTTTTTTC
>BNTP01000430.1 GCA_025996695.1 Bacteroidia bacterium
GTCTGCACGACCCTGCGAACAAAGTGCAAGGCATCGTGTTTGAAGCCGGTCGGCAATATACTTTCTTGCTGACACTGGGCTTGGACGGCGAAGAGATTGCGTTCTCTATTCCGACGGTGAAAGAATTTAACACGTTTGCAGAGGTAGATTTGCCGGCGCCGGCACCCCACCTTGCGACCCCCCGATAACCGGTTATACGACTGCATCATATAGTAATCCCGGATTAGAATATCTTTGCTGGACAACGCAAAACCTTGCTATAGGCACCGCCACATATCACGACTATGACGGCGGGGCTGAGTTTGGTCGCGGATGGTATTACCGATGGACGGAAGCCGAACCTGCCTGCCAAACACTTGGCACCGATTGGCATGTGCCTACGAATGGTCAATGGCAAACACTACTTGATAACTTTGTAAGTTTGAGCGGAGGTCCAGGTACCCTTGGGTCAACCTTGGAACTGCAATCGGTTTGGAACTCCGGCGATGCACTTGCCGGATACTATGATCACTACGGACCGAGCGGCTACTGGAATGGCTGGGACTCACGGACCACGTTCATCGTGTATGATCCCAGCGGGGGAACGTCAGACTCTGGCGACACTGCGTGGTTTAACCCTCCGCCTTACATGATTGGTGGATGGGGTGTTGGTCCCTCCGCTTTCCCCGTGCGATGCGTGCGAAGCATGTAAGGCTGATATTTGAGATTTTATCATCGAACCTTGATCTTTGTTCTTCGCCTTTTTCATGCGAAGCAGATGATTTTTGCTTCGGATGAGAAGGGTTATTTCGGTTCATCGACAAAACCTTGTGATTCGAGAAAATGATAATTCTTTTGTGTGTAAAGGTTTGGAATTAACAAAAATAATCCTTATCTTTGCACACGTTTTATAAACTCAGATTTATCTAATATAATATGTCAGAAATAAACAAAACTTATACTTGTCTTGTGTCTGTTTCATGATTGAAATTATATTAAAGAGATACCCTGCCAATGTTCAAACTCGTCCATAAACTACTGCTTTTACTGATTTGGTTTGGCTGCTATTCGTGTAGCCAAACCAAATTTATACCCGAAGGGGAATATCTTTATGATAAGGTGA
>BNTP01000431.1 GCA_025996695.1 Bacteroidia bacterium
CACGAGTTGGCGGTTGGGCAAGACGGGCAACAAATGTTGTTCGCCGTCACTGAAATTGTCGGATTTTGCCACAATTTTCAAAGCTGTCGCGTCCACGCCGGTCGGCACGTCGAATGTCCAACTTACGGCTGTCGTTTTTCCTGCCTCTATCGAGAAACTTTGTGTGGGCGCCGGCAGGAGGGGATTCTCGCCTTCGCGGGAATGACAGGACAAGTCAAGAGTCACCGTGCCCTTGATTGGCTCGTCCGACAAATTGGAAACCTTGGATGTCAGTGTCACACGGTCGCCTTGACGGAGAAATCGCGGCAGGTTGGGTGTTACCATCAACTTTTTTTGCGTGACCACTTCGCGCATCAATTTGCCGTAATGTAAATCTTTGGTGTGCGCCATCGCCTGAAATTTCCATGTAGTGTTGCTTTCCGGGACGGTAAAGGCGATGATTGTTTCGCCTGCCTCGTTCGTTTTCAGTTGCGGATAAAAGAAAGCTGTTTCTTGAAAATTTTCGCGAATTTGCACGGGTGCATTGGCATTTTCAACTACTGACGCTTCGACCGCAGCTTCATTTATTACATCCGCATCATACACCATGACTTCCGAAGCCATTGCTTGAGGGGCAACAGTGCCTGTGGAGCGCGCGGATTTCATGACAGCCCCACTTCTCAACATCTGATTAGAAGCACTAAATCCGAACGTATTCAAAGCCGGCACTCCCAAAGTTGACACATCCAACCATTTTGTTTCAATATTCAACGATTGATAGGATTTTCCTAAGTCATTGCCTTGCTGCGAATTAGGCCCCCATAAATTAATTGGCTGAATGGGATTGAACGACCACTCATAGTTGTAGATTTTATCCAACGAGGCGTCGTACATACTTGCCAACACTTCTGCCGACACGGCGTGTCCGTTTGCATGTTTGACCGAAATTTTCCACTCTTCCTGTTGTCCAGGAAGCAGATAATCGCGAAAAACGTCCGTATTTATTGGCAATTTTTTGTCGGGTCGCTTCTTTTCTATGCGCACCGTCTGCGTGAAAAATTGCTCCTCTTTGATAAAGCTAAACACCGCAGTGATGCCGCTGCCGTAAGATTCCAAGA
>BNTP01000432.1 GCA_025996695.1 Bacteroidia bacterium
TTTTTCTTGCGTCTTAATATCCGTGCCGGCATGGAAATGATTGGTACGCAATTCACCGAAATTGCCGCTCAGCAACAATGGGATTTCGAGTGGTGAAGCAATTTCTTGAGCCATTGCCAACGAGTAATTAGCAATCACCGGCAAAGCAAACAATAACGTCATTGTGGATAGGATCCGCAATCCTTTCAATAGATGTTTCATTTTATTGAAAATTAAATTTTTGCAAAGGTAATTATTTTTTTAGTATCTCGAAAGAGGAAATGTTTGATTATATGTAAATATACCTTTGCCCTGGTTTTTTGGTGCTACTTGTGCAAAAATACTAAAAAAATCACTACCTTTGTAGCTCATGTGATTAAAATTTATGTTTATTACTCACTTTTTTATATATTTGATTATGCTTATTGGATTGTCTGTCAATCACAAAGAGAGTATGTCATGCGTGGCTGACGCGTATGTCAATGCGGTTTTGCAAGCAGGTGGAACGCCGGTGTTGATTCCGTTGACGGAAGAGAAGAACGTTTTGGATGAAATTTTGTCGCGGCTCGACGGATTAGTTATGACGGGCGGCGGCGATGTTTTCGCACCGCTTTTTGGCGAAGAATTGCATCCGACGGTTACCGATTACGATTTGACACGCGACCATTACGATATTTATTTGACACAAAAAGCAATAGCTCGGCAAATGCCTGTTTTGGGAATTTGTCGTGGCATGCAGGTGCTCAATGTCGCCCTTGGTGGCTCGCTGATTCAGGATATTCCGTCGCAAATACCCGCTTCAAAAATCAATCACAGTCAAGAGGAGGAGCGAAAAGTGGGCACTCACGCCGTGAAAGTAGCACCCGACTCCAAATTATCCGTCGTTGCGGGCTTGACAGAACTGACCGTCAACTCCTTTCACCACCAAGCAGTCGCACAAATCGCCCCCGGCATGAAAGCGGTAGCACGAGCCGACGACGATATAGTGGAAGCCATTGAGCCGGAAAACGGAAAGCAGTTCATTTTTGGCGTGCAATGGCATCCCGAACATCGCGCGTTGGCAGATTACGAGCCTGACAAACAATTGTTTCGCCAATTTATTAACGATGCCGACTG
>BNTP01000433.1 GCA_025996695.1 Bacteroidia bacterium
GCCCTAAATTGGGATTGAAGTCATCGCCGTCCGGTTCATCCGGAACGCAGAACGTATGGGGACATGATGTTGGTTTTTCCCCTATGCCCCAAAAGTAATAGCCATCACCGTCGCGATCTACACAAACAACATCTTCATCCGTGTAGTTCTTGCTTTGGATGGGAGTCAAAATAGCATGCGTGTTTGAAGATAGAATGTTAGACCTTGGTGCAATAATGCGAGCAAAACCTTCTTCGCCCCACCAATCACCCCAACTGTTTTTGAAAATAGAATGTTAGACCTTGGTGCAATAATGCGAGCAAAACCTTCTTCGCCCCACCAATCACCCCAACTGTTTTTGAAAATCCAATACTCTGCTCCTATCCGAGAATCATCCGGAAGTATTGTTGTATAATCATATTGACCTTTGTAAATAACATCTCCTGTTTGTATGGTTCCAAATCCGGCTAATGGCATTGCATGCTCCCAACTCTTAAGAGATCCAGGCATTGGACCATATTTTATTATCATCTTTTTTAATCCATCGGTGTCGCCGGGATTAGGTAGAACACCGAAAGGCGCGGCTCCGGCTATTTTTATTCTTTCAGTAGGAGAAGAACACCTAGTAGTAGGAACATCGTCGCTACCATCATAACTTTGATAAGGGAAACATTCTTCCGTTACAATACCTTGTGTTTGAATATAAATTGATCCACTAATCGAGTGACCTCCTACTGAACATCTATACCTCTTATTTTCTGGTCCATTACTCAAAGAAACCAATTCTTGTTCTGACAAGTCCAAATTAATCTTTCGATTGTAGTATAAATTGACAGCAGCCTCGGTCGCGCCAACCGAAGCAAATGCCCAGCAGGACTGGCAGAATCCTTGGGTTTTTACAGATGTCAGCCAACCATTGGGACCATTATAATAAGGGGAGGTCGGATTGTTGGCTCCGTGTCTATCGCGCCAATCGAAAGACGATACAAAATTGGACGTTGCCGAGGGTGTCGCACTTAAAGCCTGCACCGGCTGTGGAGTGGTCGGATCCTTTATTTCAAAAATGCCTCCCTTATAATATTCAAACCCTTGCAAATCAGGGAGAGTGTCTCC
>BNTP01000434.1 GCA_025996695.1 Bacteroidia bacterium
GCAAATTCAAAGCATACTGTTTGTCTTCTTCTTGTGCAAACATGGGCAACAAAGGTTTCCTCACGGGCGAATATTCGTCGAATTTCCTGATCGTTTTTTCCACAAACGTCAGCAAAATCGCCCAATCGCTATTCCAATAGATGCACTTTTCTTCCAAAACAGCATCAATTTCTATATCGGTATTCACAATTTTATTCATCACCCGACGCCAAAAATTGCGATCGGCAATGTATGTATCCGGCCCTTGAATATACTCCTCATACGTAGGTGATTGTAAAATCCGGTCTAACAAATTTTTGAGAAAAGTTTGGTCTCCATCGTCCCAAAGATAGCCATTTTTGTTTGCGAAATGCTGCAATGCCTCGTTTTTGCGTAATTGTTCAGCAAATCGGTTGTTAATAAAACGCTGTGAAACGTCCACTTTCTTCTCGGTAGGCAGATATTTATGCTTTTGGCCATCGTCTCGCTTTTGCTCCATATCGGTGAGCACGGTAATCAACAACAACAAATAATGGTACAAATCGTACAATTTTTGCAGACTGCGCAACAGCTCCTTTTCAGCACTATGCGCATCTAAATCATCTTTTTGATAGTACGCAAAGACTATCTGAAGCACTTTTACACGTATAAGAACACGATTGATCATTAAAATCTACCTTAAATTTAGGGCACAAAGGTATGAAAAAATTATGAATTATGAATAATGATTATGAATTATGTTTTTAATTTTGCCCGACGCTGTGGTCAATCCGCTGTTCATCGCTCCCCCCCAAACCTCGTATTTTTCGCCGAACAAAAGCCCGCGAGGTGAAAGGTGGAGGGTGAAAGGCAAAAGGTGGAAGGTGAAAGGCAAAAGGTGGAAGGTGAAAGGTGAAAGCCCTCGCGGGCTTTGGGTTATCACGCATCTCAGGATTTTGCTGATGAATCCAAGCTTTCCCTTTTTCCGCCCCGAGCACTGGGGTGGCGTAAATCAAGTACCGTTTTCTTTGTGTTATGTTTTTAGCCTCCATTTATCATTTTTATATTATTGATTATCAAGAAGATATGATTAACCACATGCAATATGTGGTGGGTGCTTTTTTG
>BNTP01000435.1 GCA_025996695.1 Bacteroidia bacterium
AAACTTTTCGATTATCTCTTTTTAATTTATTATTGCTTTGACTTATTTCTTTGAGGGTTTGAACTCATAAACTTTTTCATCAAAAAAATTTTTATTGTTTCTATATTTATCATAATATCCTTTTATTTTTATTTTTTTATTTTTAAAAATATATTTATTTTCTTCATTTTTTTCTTGGAAAAAGATTTTGAAAAAAATGAAGAAAATAAATATGTTTTGAAAAATCAAAAAATAAAAATAAAAGGATTTTATGATAGGTATCGGGACAATACAAATTTTTCTGATGAAACAGTTTATGAGTTCAAACCCTCAAAGAAATAAGTCACAGCAATAATAAATTAAAAGGGGCTTATCCACAAGTTTGGACAAGCCCTTTTTCGTTTATAGCCCAAAAATCAATAAACCGGTTTAACAATATCAATACGCATACCGAGCGCATCAATGATACGGTAAAACGTGCCAACACTTGGTTCAATCACGCCTTTTTCAATTTTTGAGATATAGGATTTGTCCGCATTGATACGAGAGGCGAGTTCCTGTTGAGTTATTTTTTCCTCTTTTCGAGCATCATGGATGAGTTGCCCCATGCAATAAGTATGGGCTTCTTTACGGAACGCATCGCGCTCAGGAGTGCCTACTGCACCAAATTTCGCATCCATGATTGCATCGATGCTTATCAAATTATTGTTTGCTTCCATAATATTCATTTTTTAAGTTTATAGCCTTATCAATCTCACTTTGAGGAATTTTTTGAGTTTTCTTTTGAAAACCGTTGAACAAAATTACAATATTACCCTCATCAAAACAAAAGAAAACACGGTATACATTACCCTCGTATTCCGTTCTTAGTTCAAGAACGCCGTCACGGATAGCCTTAACAAATTTCTTTGAAACTACATCCCGCGTTTTCAGCATATCAAGCGAATAATACACTTTCTTAGCAACACGCTCATCAAGCGTACATGTAAGCTAATTAAAATGCTATGTATCAGTAGTTTATAAATTGCGTATTAAAAATTTGCACTTTTTTTGCACTTGTTTTATTAGAAAAATAATCAAAACAAGGGATTAAAACG
>BNTP01000436.1 GCA_025996695.1 Bacteroidia bacterium
TAATGCTCACTTGATGCCGTATGAATCCATGCACGTTTCCCGGCAATATTGATTACGGTCTCGTCAAGATGTAATACCGGTTCCTCATGCAACTTCTTTTTGACCCATGTTTCATACGTTTCAAGGGCATCATGCGCCTCTTTCTTGAAATTGCATATACTCCCGGAACTTATTGGAATATCATATTGATGTCCAAATTGTTCGCTCAATCTATCGCATGGAATAAGTTGATAGACTGACATATATACCGCATGAGCTTTTACCGTATTTCCATATTGTGCTGTCTGTACTAATCCATCCGGAAAAACTGCGATGGAGGAAATGGGAATAATTCCAAATACGGATGCCATATTGGTGCATGACCATTGGAAAGCGTACTACAGCTACAAAAATAAAACACATGCCTTGTGTAACGAACATCACAGACGTGAGCTTGAGTATGAAACTGAATCCGGTATCAAATGGGCAGAGCCAATGTCAGAGCTATTATTAGAAACGAACAAACTAACTACAGAATCCGGCGGTATTCTTGGGGAAGAAGAGCAAAAAAGAGTACGCAAGAAATATAGAAAAATACTCGCGGCGGCAGAAATAGAATGTCCGCCGCCGCCGCCGAAACCTGATGGCAAGCGCGGCAAGGTTGCAAAGACAAAGGCAAGAAATTTGCTTGAACGCTTGCGTGATTTTGAAGATGACGTGCTGCGTTTTATGACCAATCTAAAAGTCCCTTTCACGAACAACTTAGCTGAAAGAGATTTGCGCATGAATAAAGTCCATCAGAAAATCTCAGGCTGTTTTCGTTCGATCGAAAATGCCAATATATTTTGCAGAATTCGGGGATATTTATCGACCTGTGCTAAAAACAATGTGTCAGCCACTGAAGCCCTAAATCTACTGTTTCATGGCAGTTTACCGGGCTTTATTGATCTGGGTGAATAGTTACTCCTTAAGGAGTGCTGCATCGTAAATGCCGGTTCGACTATCAGGATACGGGAGTTCTTTAAGGCGTACCAGGAATGGTGTGAGGAAAACAATGAACATGCTTGTAGTGAGCGGTTTCTTTCTTTG
>BNTP01000437.1 GCA_025996695.1 Bacteroidia bacterium
GTAGTAGGGGTCGAAATCGTAAGCGTGGATATCAGCTATCAAGCGGATATTAGCTAGAACAAAGTTCGTGCAAGACGCGGCCCCACTCGGGCAAGTACCCACATCGGCCCTGCGCGGTGATTATCTATGCGAAAAGAAAAATGCTGTAAGTCAGCGAGTTGTATCTTTATTTCGTCTTATGGGGTACGATTTGGGGCGTTTTCCGAGTTTCCTTTTGACTACCCTTGTCTTGCCTTTGTCTGCATAAAACTTCGGGACAAAGATACACACTTTTTTTCAATTATCTCCAAAATTTGAGAAAAATAATCGCTTTATAATCAATTACTTACCTTTAGTGTAAGGTGCAAGCATCTATATATATAGATGCTTGCACCTTGCACCAAAAACTGAAATGCCCTTTTACCTTTAAGGGAAAATCCTGTTTCTTTCATAAATTGTTATTTTTCAAATACTTACAAATATTTTTCTGTCAATATTATAAGTTTTTGGGCTGTTTTTAGACTTTTGCTCATTTTTGCTGTTTTGTAAAACATTGAATATCAACAATATAAAAATTCGACTTTTTCTTTTTGAGGGGAAAATCGCATTTTTTTCTTATAAGTTATAAATTCCTCTTTTGCCGACTTCCGACCTTTGCACAAAATTTTAATTCGACAACATAATATGGAAGTTATCACTATTGAATCACAGGTATTCAAGGATTTAACGGCAAAAATTAACACAATTGCCAAATTTGTTACCGCCATGCAAAGCAAGGCGGAAGAAGAACCGGAAGACGGTTGGGTGGACAGTTACGAAGTTTGCACCTTTCTGAAAATCAGTTCGCGGACTTTGCAACGGTTGCGAGCTTCGCATTCAATCAATTATTCTCAAATCAGAGGGAAAATTTATTACAGAATCAGCGAAGTTCAACGTCTGTTGCAGGATAATATTATCCGCCGCAGAAGCCAATCGTATAAAATGAAAGATTTTGGTAATGATACTTTTAGCGGCGACTGTTTCGATATTGTCGGAAAAATCAAAGGATTGAATTGCAACAACCCGAAGGATTTTATTGAAATTCTG
>BNTP01000438.1 GCA_025996695.1 Bacteroidia bacterium
TTACCTCTATCCCTCGTGCTTTTAATGCAGTGGAGATGTTGCGTAAACTTTTACTTACCCATTGCAGGGGCGATTCCGGTTCGCCTCTGGTATGAGGTTCTATAAACTCTTTAATATGATCCCATTCCGCTTCATTTATTTTCTTTTTCCTGCCACCGCCTTCTTTTCTTAACCTTGACCCGATGACTCTACCGCCAATGAATTCTCTTAATCCCTTGTTTATCGTATTGTGGGATATGCCCAACTGATTCTCAAGCAGCGATTTGCCGCCTCTACCTAAACTCTTCGCTTCTAATGCCAAATATATGCGCTTTTGTTGCTCGTCCAAATAAGGCAAGAATGACTTAATCTTTTCTATTGTATCTTTTCTTGATTCCATGCTGCAAAGATACAAATATTTTTTTAATTAGTCATTTTATTTGGTAACAATTTCTTAGTGATTCTTGCAAATTTGTTGCGGGGACCGGACTCGAACCAATGACCTCCAGGTTATGAGCCTGGCGAGCTACCAACTGCTCCACCCCGCGATTTCGAGTACAAAGGTACGACATTTTTTCGTAAAACCAAATTTTCTGTGCTTTTTTTTCATTTTTGACTTGCATCAATCATTTTTTGTCGTCAATTTGCATCCAATTTGTGGCAATAATGGAAAATGACATCGTAAATAGTACTAAAAATACGCTGATAGACGTTGCTCGCCGGCTGTTTGCAAAAACAGGGATCGAGAATACGACTATGAACGATATTGCCTTGGCGTCCCAAAGAGGCCGCCGCACGCTGTACACCTATTTCAAGAGCAAAGATGATATTTATCATGCAGTGATTGAATCGGAACTGAATCAGGTCTATGAATCGCTGGAAGAGGTGGTCGACAAAGAAATGCCGACCGATAAAAATTGTTGGAATTTATTTATACGCGGTTTGAAGCCCTTAAGGCATAAAAAATAAATAACGTATAATAGATTCAATAAAAAGTATTACCTTTGCAGCAAAAAAACGGCAAATATGAAAAAGTCAGATTTCAACTATGCGATAGCAAACCACGAAAAGTTTTTCTATT
>BNTP01000439.1 GCA_025996695.1 Bacteroidia bacterium
GTGCCCTCCGCTTCGCTTGTACGGGGTTATCGAAATATAACGCCTTCCGGCGTAACAGATGGAAACAAAATCACAGAATATAGCTGAATTTTGATGCGGGTGCCCTGCGGGAGGACAGGTTGTGAAAGTATATTTGGATACATCCGCGTTGGTTCGCTCAATTTCCGATGAAGCAGGAAATGTTGAAGTTCGCGCTTTCTTTCCACCTATATTGTTTTTATTTCATCCAGCCACTATTTGTCATTTCAATAAAAAGATCGGACGGACACAGCAATTCGTTTAACTTGGTCTGAGTAAATTCAGAAAAGTAGCCTTGTGTAAAATATTCTTCTCCGGCTTTTTGAATATATGAAAGGTAGCGACCGGTTCTTTTCTGCATTATGTGTACGTCAAACAAGTAGCCTTCCGGACAGAGTATGCTGATAAAACGTTTGCCAAAAAGTATTTCAACTTGCTTAAGCAGGGCATCATAATTGCCTTGTATGTTATAGAATCCACAAGTTGAAATAAGGATATGCTTTTGGCGTTCTATATCATAACGAGTCGGATGTTCTACTCTTCCATCAACTGTTGTAACAATATAGGGTAAATAAATTGGCAATAAACGGTCTAAGAATGTCTTGATTTTTGACGGCATGCTATAAAAGTAGAGCGGAAAACTCCAGATTACAACATCAGCCGCAAGGTATTTTTTCAGGAACGCTTGCATATCGTCCTTAAAGGCACACACTCCCTTAGCCATACAACAGAAGCAGCCCCTACACGGTTCAATGTGTGCTGTTGTGACAGTGATGATGTCAATTAAATGACTTTCATCACTGTCTATTCCGGCAAGAAAAGCCTTTGTCAATTTCAGCGTAGTGCTATTTTCTCCTTTAGGGCTGCCGTTTATAACCAAGATATTCATTGTAATTTGTCAATTACCAATTTTTCACAACCTGTCCTCCCGCAGGGCACCCGCATCAAAATTCAGCTATATTCTGTGATTTTGTTTCCATCTGTTACGCCGGAAGGCGTTATATTTCGATAACCCCGTACAAGCGAAGCGGAGGGCAC
>BNTP01000440.1 GCA_025996695.1 Bacteroidia bacterium
TGCACCAAACAAACCGTGTGAGCCGCCGTCCAATTTGGCATAAACGCCAGTGTTTGCATCTTTTTTCGTGACGATATTCACACCGCCGGAAAATGCGCCTGCGCCATAAAGTAGAGAAGTGGAACCTTGGATGATTTCGATACGTTCGATGTCGGACAGATTGACGGGGATGTCGAGGTTGTAATGTCCGGTTTGCGGATTGGAGATATTGACTCCATTGAGAAGGATGGCTGTTTGTTCAAAAGTGCCGCCACGCACGCTGATGCCTGCTAATACGCCGTTGCTGCCTCGTTGGCGGACATCCAGGCCAACGACATTTTTCAATAAATCTTGTACACTGAGGGAGGGTTGTTGCGCAATTTCGGCACGCGTGATAACCGTCACGATTTTCGCCGTCTGATGGAGCGTCAAATCGGCTTTGGAAGTCGTAACAACCACTTCGTCCAAAGGCGTATCCTTGTCCTCCGTCGGGATGTGGCTTGCCGCGCCTGCGCCTTGTGCAGAAGTCGCTGTCGCGTGTGCAAAAGTCAGCACAAGACCACTCACAACGCCGATATTCACGGCTTTGTGCATGCTGTTGAAAGCAGCGTATGCTTTCCGCGCGAAACGTTTGAATCGAAACGCTCGCCGCTCATTGAATTGTTTTTGTTTCATAATGTTAAATTGTTTATATTGTTTACATACTCATTTAAGTCATAAATGAACACACATTTAATTTTGCTGCACTCGGTATCTTTAAAACAATGGATTCCATAAACGTTCTCATTGTATAATTTAGACAAAGGTACTGTTTTTTTGTCAAAACACAAAACAATAAATAATCTTATTGATTTCGTCAATGTTGATTTCCGGAAAAATGATTTGCTCGGTAATACCAAGTGTGTAATTTCCTTTGCCGTCCAACTTACTTTCGACGCCCTTGAAGTCACGGATACGCGGCAATGCCACGCGAACCAATCGTTCCAAGAACTCGTACATCTGTTCACGACGCAACGTCACCATTGCCCCAATCGGCATTTTACGTCGCAATTTGAAATTTGAAATATCCT
>BNTP01000441.1 GCA_025996695.1 Bacteroidia bacterium
GGCCGCATTTTCCCATTTCAAAATCAACCAAAACACGAGGGCGGTCATCAACGAGGAAAAAGCATAGACTTCACCTTCCACCGCCGAAAACCAAAACGTGTCAGAAAAAGTATACGCCAACGCTCCCACTGCACCTGCCCCTAAGATGGTAATCATTTGCGCAATCGTCATTGCGGGCTCGACCGGCACTCCCCCGCTACCAAGCATCAATCTTTTTACGAGATGCGTAATCGTCCAGAAAAGGAACAAAATCGTTAGTGCACTAAAAATGGCCGACAACGCGTTCAACCACAGAGCCACATGTGTGGGATCTGATGCAAAATGCGACATGAAATTGCCAATAAGCATGAACACAGGCGCTCCGGGCGGGTGTCCTACCTCCAACTTAAAAGCAGAGGTGATAAACTCGCTGCAATCCCAAAAACTCATCGTTGGCTCAATCGTCAACAGATACACAACCAGGGCTACGGCGAAGATGACCCAGCCTGATATGTTGTTTAATAAGGTATATCTTTTCATGTTGCTTAAATTTTTGCGCAAAGGTACGAAAAAAAATGTTTTGAACAGTGTTTTTTGATGTTTTTTTAGCGCAACCGCATCAAAATTCGGCTAAATCTTTTTTTGAGGTGCTAGATTTTGCAAGTCCTGCAAACTCACGCTGAGCGCAGTCCCGCAGGGACGACATGTGCATAACCGTCCCCGCGGGACAAGGGGCGAAATTCAAAATGCTACCGCAAAGTTACCGGTCAAAAGGCTAATACGCATCCGCAATAGCAGCCGCTAAACTTTCAAATTCTTGCGACGTGAATGGTTTGCGGTCAGCACGGAAGTCCATGTCCGACTCTTCGTTAAGCGGAATCAGATGGATGTGCGCATGCGGCACTTCCAAACCAATGACACTCAAGCCGATTTTCTTGCAGGGGAGCGTTGGCGTATACTTTTTCTGACACGTTTTGGTTTTCGGCGGTGGAAGGTGAAGTCTATGCTTTTTCCTCGTTGATGACCGCCCTCGTGTTTTGGTTGATTTTGAAATGGGAAAATGCGGCC
>BNTP01000442.1 GCA_025996695.1 Bacteroidia bacterium
AACAGCACGTCGGGGGAAACGGACGATACTTTTGCTATTCTGCTGTTTGCCAATGCCACCACTGTTGGCGTGATGGGCGTGAATTGCTCAAGCATCTTGTTCAAATTTCCGATGTGCCCACATAGCGTTTTGCCGTTACTCAGGTAGATTTCTATTGAATCCCTGTTGACGCCGACACCATCAACGTAACTCAAAATCTCTACCTCACTGCCGAGGTATAACATCGGCGTGTTCAACATTCCTTTTAATTTTTCAATTGTTTCCATTTTTATTTATTTTATTAATTTGTCTGTTTAATGCCCCTTTGAGTTGAATTAGCTGTTGCATTTCTTTGGGATAGCGTGCCGTTAATGAGTTTTCGTGTTTCAACTGGTTGTCACGGCTAATCATGTAAAGATTGCTGATGTCGCAGTTTTCGCGGTTACCGTCCTTGAATTGGATATTATGCCCCGCCGGAATTGCGCCATTATGCCTCTCCCACACCATGCGATGCTTTAATCGAAATTTGTTGGGTTCTGCCACTTTCACATAGATGTAGCCATCGCGTTGAACGCGCTCGTATCCGACCGGCTTATGGTTCCAACCCAACTGCCCCACTTTGAATTGGGTAGCAGAGCAACGGGCAATACCGTCTGGTGACATCCATTCAGTTATCTTTTTCCCTTTATTTTGCGGGATATTCCCTTTTGGATAGCAGCTTGAATGTATTGCCATGTATGCATTTGACTTTTTCAATCCCAATTTGAAAGCCCTGTTTTCAATCGCACTTTCGGACACGCCAAAAACAGATGCTATTTCAGCATTTGTCATGTCGGGGTATATTTCCTTGAGTCGAACCAATTCGTCCGATTTCCACACGTGCCGTTTCATTCTTTTTCGTTTATGTTTTTTTCTATTTCTTCCGCCGCAATTTTGAATACGGGAATAAATTCGCAATTGTCTTTGTATTTGTGGATGTAATACCAGATTGTGCCATGTGTTTTGAATAGTTTGTGGCCAATCTCATATTGGGTTAGTCCAATCCGATTCATTTCGTGGGCAGT
>BNTP01000443.1 GCA_025996695.1 Bacteroidia bacterium
CCAACTACTTCATGGCAAAAGAACGCTTGGATTTAAGTCCTGAAACAGATGTCGACGCCTTGCTCGCCTCAGTCAAAAAGAAGTATTCCGATTACCCTGTCAATGATATTGACGGCGTGAAAGTGGATTTTCCGGATCGCTGGGTGCATTTTCGCAAGTCAAATACTGAGCCAATCGTTCGCATTTATACCGAAGCGCCTACCCAGAGCGAGGCTGAAGAGTTGGCGAAGTCGGTGATGGCGGTTTTGGCGTAAGCGTCGTCGCTATTGATTTAACACATCAATTTGCTGCCTGATAGATTCTTCGTGAATTGCTTCAAACACTACTTTTACGAAATTGGAATCCACCCCTACTTCAAGCGCTTGCTGACTGCGTTTATCCAAAATTTCATCGTAGCGCGAGGTCTGCAAAACGGGCATGTTGTGCTCCTTTTTATATTGACCGATTTCGCGCGAGATGCGCATCCGTTTTGCCAAAGTAGACAGTAACGAATCGTCGATTTCGTCGATTTGTTGACGCAACTCGTTCAAACTTTCCGTCGTCTGTTTGGTATCACGCACCACGAGGGTGTTCAATATGTAGGACAACACGTCAGGCGTCACCTGCTGGTCTTTATCGCTCCATGCGGCATCAGGGTTGCAATGCGACTCGATAATCAGTCCGTCGTAGTTCAAATCCAAGGCTTGCTGACTCAATGGAGCTACCAATTCGCGTTTACCGCCAATGTGACTGGGATCGCCAAAGATAGGAATGTCGGGCAATCGACGTTTCAACTCTATGGGAATATGCCACTGGGGCAAGTTGCGATACAGCTTTTTGTCATACGAACTAAATCCGCGATGAATCACGCCAATTTTGCGAATACCGGCGTTGTAGATGCGTTCAATCGCGCCAATCCACAAATCCAAATCGGGATTGACCGGATTTTTTATCAACACAGGGCCGTGAAAACCGGTTTCTTTCAACGCATCGGCAATTTCTTGCATGGCAAATGGATTGGCAGACGTGCGCGCACCAATCCACAACAGGTCAAGACCCGCAGC
>BNTP01000444.1 GCA_025996695.1 Bacteroidia bacterium
TCTCAAAAGCAATTTACAAAATGAATATCCGTAACGTATGGCGCTTGTCGGAAATTACGCAGAAAACACAGAGGCTGTTCGCCAAAATTCAAATAGACTACCTAAATTAAGCGGAGGTAGGGGTTAAAATCGCATAATATGGCTGAATTTTGATGCGTTGTGCGAGTTCAATTAGTAAGTGAAAAAAAAGCAAAAAGCAGAAAAGCAGGGGTGCACGACAAATTTCCCATTTGGCTAAGCCGCCATTTTAATGCAGTTGAGGAGTTTTTGTTGTTGCATGCTGCAAAAAGTAGCCCTGAGATTAAGGATTTGCTGCGCCCCCGTTAGCGTCCACCGTTGTCCGGATAGCTTTAAGCGTTGTTGAATCACTGTTCTATTGGCAGATTCTATCGGACCGGAGCCTATCAAAAGGCCTCGCTTGCGAAAAGTGCCGTACCTCATTCGTTTGAGGTTTGTTTGATAATACTTAACAAGAGTTTTTTGTTTTTTCTGTTGCGCGTCAGTGGTCACAGGCAGCTGTAAGATATTGTTTATCACCTCTTTTACTTCGTCTTTTAGTAGCAAATCCTCTTGTTCATTTATCCATTTTTCTCGTGCTTTGTTATCTGCAAAACAACACTCGGCAAATTCACACAAATGCTCTTTGGCGTGGAAATAGTCCAGTATTTGCGTATTGCGCAGATAATGGTCGTCCACCCAATTCCATATCCACGGAGCACCATCACAAATGAAGACCGTTTCTTTGGCATGCGGTTGAATCAAGCGGTCAAACTTTTCAAGAAAATCGGTATGGGCACCAATATGACCGACATACTGCGAGCCTAAAATCAAATTTCGCTTATGCTTAGGACGTTGTACATGGTCGAGCGACGAAAAACATCTGCCCAGCTTGACCTCTTTCCACTGCTCCGTCCGGGTAAGTATCATGGCACCGTCCATCATGGCGTAATACGTCTCTTCCGGCGGATTCGAGGCTTCCGTTCGGGTGTCGCAAACAACTTCTTTGCCCATCTCTTCTCCGTAAAAATGGCTGATACGCT
>BNTP01000445.1 GCA_025996695.1 Bacteroidia bacterium
GTTTAGTTAATTTTGATAAGCCGTAAATATTTTGTATCTTTGCAGCAAAAAAACACTTATGGCAAAATATCGGGTAAAATTAACAAAAGCAGAAGTTTCAGAGCTTCAAAAAATTGTGAACAAAGGTTCTCACAGCACTCAAACCTATCGAGCCGCCTATATTCTGCTCAATGTAGATGAGGGCGAGTTCGGTTTGGGAAAAATTACCAATGCACGCATTTGTGAAGTGTTAAAAATTAATATGCGCACGATAGACCGTGTGAAGAAAAAACTGGTAGAAAACGGCATGGATGCAGTCTTGGAACGCGATAAGGGCAGTCGTGTTTATGAGAAAAAGATTGATGGAGAGGTAGAGGCAAAGATAATTTCGATAGCCTGCAGCGAGCCTCCCAAAGGTTTTGCCAAATGGTCATTACGCATGCTGGCAGACAAAATGGTTGAATTGCAATATATTGACAATATTTCATACGTTTCGGTAGGCAATGTATTAAAAAAAACGCACTTAAACCGTGGAAAGTAAAGGGCTGTGTGATTCCACCTGAACAGAATGCAGAATTTGTCGCCCACATGGAACAGGTTTTGGGCGTTTACAAGCGACCTTATAGTGAGGATTTTCCGGTAGTTTGCATGGATGAATCTCCGGAACAATTGATAGAAACCGTCAGGGAAGAAGCCATGCAACTCGGCAAGGAAGCACGTGTTGATTACGAATATATCCGCCATGGTGTTGCCAATATTTTTATGGCAAACGAACCGTTGAAAGGGAAGCGACCGGTAGAGGTTACCGATTTGAGTTTGTTATTACACCCAAACATGGCAGTTGGCTGAATATGGCTGAGATAGAATTACATGTTTTAAATGCTCAATGTTTGAACAGACATATAGCAACAATGGACGAAATGCAGGAGGAGGTTTTGGCGTGGCAAGAGTACAGAAATAATAAAAATGCGAAAATCTACTGGCAATTCACCGCTAAGGATGCCCGCATAAAATTAAAACGATTATATCCGACATTTATTGATTAACATAACACTAG
>BNTP01000446.1 GCA_025996695.1 Bacteroidia bacterium
GAAGTTGCTCTTGAAGCTCTTCTAAGGATAAATTCTCCAAATTGTCCGTATTTTTTTTGATGTCACGCTTACCGTGCATCGAACGATGTTCTTTTGGCATATACATTTTAATATTTTCGTGCGTCATTGGTCGTGAACTAAGCGCCTCAAAAATGCTCTCTTCCATAAAAATAGGTGCTTTCGCACGAACAGCCAATGCGACGGCATCCGAAGTGCGAGCATCCAAGCGAAACGTTTTTTCGTCCTGAACAAAGACTATATACGAATAGAAAATGCCCGCCACGTGCTTGTAAATTTCCACCTGTTTTAAAACCGCTCCCACCTCTTTCATAAAGGTAACAAACAAGTCGTGAGTCAGCGGTCGTGAAACCGCCAATTTTTCCAAAACCAACTCAATGGCCTGTGCCTCAGGCGTTCCTATGAGAATTGGAATAGCATGCGCACGATCCTTGGGCTTATGCACAAGCAAAGAATAAGCACCGGGTTGCACTTCTCCTAATGAAATGCCTGCAATTTCTAATTTTATCATCTTTATTCAATTAAAAATTAAATCAGATTATTAATTTTTAATTATTTAGTTTCTTCGCCCCATTAAAATTGAGGCATAATAAAGTAGTGAGGCAAGCGAAGCCAAGGCAGCAACCACGTATGTGTAAGCCGCGGCTTTCAAGGAATCAACCGCAGCGGCGTGATTACTCGAATTAGTTATGCCTGAGTTGTTTAGCCATTTACAATGTGACGGTGCAGGTGACCGACGGAACGTTGAGCGACAATTACAATCCGACGAACAAAACCATCAACCTGAGCAAGGACGTTTATTGCGGCAATAGCGTGTTGGCAGCTTCTGTGGCGGCTCACGAAACGGGGCACGCGTTGCAACACGCACACGCTTACGCGCCGTTGACCATGCGTTCGGCATTGGTGGATGCGTTGGGTTCCAGTTCATCGTGACCGGTGAGGGTGAATCCGAAAGCTATTTTATGGCTATTTATAGCTCCAATATCATACCACTGTTTGATATACTCAAATAGAC
>BNTP01000447.1 GCA_025996695.1 Bacteroidia bacterium
TTCCCACGCCGCCTGCACCGATGATTAAGATTTTTGACATACAATCACTGTTTATTTTTTTGCAAAGATACAATTTTTTTTTCACAAACGCACATCCACGTTTTTCCAATCATCGGTATTCACTTCAAAGCCGCCACTTCCACCGGACGCCGGTGGCCCCTCGGGAACATTAAGCCGCCCGTCATTAAAAATCACAATATCAAACCCACCATTTTTCTTGCGCCAAGCCAACTGTTCGGCGCGCGTGCCCTGAACGCCCATCGCTCCTTCTATTTGCTCGCGAACGTTATCCGTCCACACATTGCCCCAAAGGCCAAAATAATAACCATTCTCTTGTGAAATAACCTCCACAGTCAAGTTGTTGCGAATATTTTTGATGTCTACGGGGCCGAAAGTACAGAACGTGCCCATCACCCAATCACCAGTCCAGCCGGTTTGGGGATCATCCCAGCCATCCGGCCACCGGCTATCTTGACCCGCTTGCGGCCAATCCGTCAGTGTGGCATTGCTTGGAAATACACTGTTCAGCATACTTTGCGTCCACTTAATCGTTTGAGCATTGCTTTTCCATTGCACCCGTCCGGCCTCCGTGCCAAAAAGAACCGTTGACGGCGTCGGATTCAGTTCTTGCGAGTACATCTTATAAGCCCCGGCCATGCCTGAGATGGCTCCACGAGCTTGTGATATGCGTGTGGCACCACTGATATCATAAATCAAAAAAGTAAATTCTCGCAGCAGATTTTTGGGATAAAAATCTACTTGGAGCGTATCATACAAGAGGGGCGTGAACGGTTCTGCCAGCTTGTCGGCAAAAAAAGTGTAAGGATACGGTTCGGAAACAGTCGGCTCATTGCTCCCTGCGCCCGGCCCATAAGTATTATACAATCCGGAAGAAGGCAAACTGAAGTGAATACCGATGATTGGAAAAACGTGGATGTGCGTTTGTGAAAAAAAAATTGTATCTTTGCAAAAAAATAAACAGTGATTGTATGTCAAAAATCTTAATCATCGGTGCAGGCGGCGTGGGAA
>BNTP01000448.1 GCA_025996695.1 Bacteroidia bacterium
ATGTTATGTTGTTGGGCTATTAGCGCAATAACATCTTCAAGGTCTTTCCGCAAACTTTCCGGTGTGTTATTGTTTATTTCCCCAAAATCCAAGCGAATTACCGGATATTGTTGTGTCCAATCCCAATTATCCTCAATCCACAGTCCCTTAAACAGTTCCTTCTGTCCTTTGAAGATGGCTTCCATTGTGCTCACCAGCAGCGACTTCCCAAATCGACGTGGGCGCGACAAGAAAAAAGTGGTGCCCGATGTGATAAGGCGGTGAATAACCTCCGTCTTATCAACGTACAAGCAATCATCATTGCGCAAATTCGCAAACGACTGTATTCCGATAGGTAATTTTTGCATAAACTTTTATTTTGCTGCAAAGATACACTTTATTTTTGAATTATGCTAACTCCTCCATCCGACAAGCAATCGCTTTTCCGGCAAAAGCCACGCCCAAGAGTGCGATGCGCTTGTTTTCGCCTACATAGCGTTCATAATACCGCCGAGCGTGGATTTGTGCCAATGCCTCGTCTAATAGCGCATCAGTTGTTGTTGTTCGCGCATTGGCGTATTTAATCTCTGCGACTATCACCCGTTCCTGCCATGTCCACACGGCATCAATGCGCCCCTTGTCGGTATTCACTTCGGCATCCACCTTGAAGCCCAGCATATTGAGCCATAATAGCAGCATTGAATGATAATATTTTTCATTTTTCCCCCACAATTGGTTGGGGATGCGGGCAAACATCGCTTGCAGGTTGCGCTCAAATGACTGTGGGTCGCCTTCTAAAAGTTGCTCCATCATGTCGCTACGGGTCGTAACCGCATCCGCAACATCTATCGCCGCATGAGCGGCAAACAAATGGGATGTTAATGCGCGATTGACCTCTTCATTTGGCAGACCTAAAATGTATCTTAATTCACCAAACGCATTTTTCTGTATTTTTTTTATAGTCAGATAGCCTGTCTGAAACATCAGAATGCGCGGATTTATCGCCCGAATATCAAAACTGTCGAATTTTTCTGACTGCATTGGGATTGG
>BNTP01000449.1 GCA_025996695.1 Bacteroidia bacterium
GGATGGGAATTTGTGAACTGGACAGACGGCAATGGAGGTACGTTTACGGATAATCCGTATACCCCTACCATGCCTGCAGAGGCTTTGTCATTGACGGCAAACTTCAATCAACTTTCCTATCCTTTCAATGTAACGGCCGGAACAGGTGGTTCTATTGATGCAGGAAGTACGGCCGTCGGCAATTTAGTTTACGGTGCAAGCATTTCTGTGACAGCAACAGCCGACCCGGGCTATCGCTTTGTGAACTGGACGGACGACACAGGTGAGGTTTCCACAAGTGTAACTTACGCTTCTACTATGCCTGCTGAAAATTTGAATTTGACGGCCAATTTCCAACAAGTGTATGCGTTCAGCGCAAGTGCGAATCCAAGTGCGGGCGGAACTATCACAGGAACAGCCAACGGCAATTTTGACGCCGGCACAAGCATTTCTGTGACGGCAAATGTTGCCTCAGGATACCGCTTTGATAATTGGACAGACAGCGATGGCGGTAGTACGACAAGCGTAACTTACACCAATTCAATGCCTGCTTACCCTCTGACAGCGACCGCGAATTTCACCCAATTGGTTTCTTTCGTGAGGTCTGCGGCTACCGGAGGCACTATTGACGACGCTCTAAGTACTCCTAACGGCGATGTGCCGGATGGAGACCCGATTAGGGTTGTCGCCATTGCAAACACGGGTTACGAGTTTGTGAATTGGACGGACGGTTCAGGTGCGGAAGTTTCTACAGCTGCCGATTACTCTGGGTATATGCCAACCGGCGGTTTGTCTTTGACGGCCAACTTCACGCAACTATACTATACTTTCAATGTAGCGGCAGGATCGAATGGTGCTATTGGAGGTACAGCCGACGGCAGCTCAATAGCATACGGCGCCGGCTTTACGGTGACGGCAACACCCGACACGGGCTACGAGTTTGTGAATTGGACGGACGGCACAGGAACGGAAGTTTCCACAAATGTAACTTACTCCACGACCATGCCAGCGGGTAATTTGTCATTGACAGCAAACTTCACCGTTAAA
>BNTP01000450.1 GCA_025996695.1 Bacteroidia bacterium
AAAAAGTCAAAAAATAGGGTCAAAAAATGTTTTGAAGGCAGATGAACTCAAAATATGACAAAAAACGGTTGCTTTTTCTCTGGGCACGAGAAGTTTGAACGGGGCGAAGTCTTTCAAAAATATAAAGAACGGACTGTATGGACAAACTCTACTTAGCGTTGTAGCACCCGTTACAGCCAAAGTGCCTCCAACAGACGTATTGTCGCTGAGGGTCTTGTTGCCTGCCAGTGTCTGTGCTTTTGTATAAACTGAGTCACGGAATGCGCTCAGACCGGACTTTCCTGCTGCTGCTACAGCATAAACCTGTGCTTCGGTGGCTAAAACGGTAGGATTGTTTCCTGCTGCTGTTGCTTTGCTCGGAACAGTTGGTGATACCGTGAAAATGTTGGTGCCACTGAAAGTCTTGTTGCCTGCCAATGTCTGCGCTTTTGTGTAAATAGAGTCACGGAATGCGCTCAAAGCGGTGCTTGCAGTGTTTTGAGCAAGAGCTACCTGCGCTTCCGTTGCAAGCTGGGTAGTGTTGGCAAGAACAGCTACCGCGCTTTTGGCCTTTACCGTTGGATTCGCGTTCGGGAAAGTAACGGCGGTGGCATTCGGAAAAGAAGCCGTTGTGCCATTTGCGGTCAGATTGCCGGTCAAGGTTGTTGCGCCCGTCACAGCCAAAGTATTAGCTAAGGTTGTAGCGCCGGTCACACCTAAGGTGCCGCCAACGGCGATGTTGCCGCTGAGCGTTTTGTTGCCTGCCAGTGTCTGTGTTTTTGTGTAAACAGAGTCACGGAATGCGCTCAAAGCGCTGCTTGCAGTGTTTTGAGCAAGGACAACTTGTGCTTCTGTTGCTACAAGCGTACCGTTGTTAGTGGCGGCCGTAGTTTTATTTGGAACAGCTATCGCACCGGTGAAAGTGGCGCCTGCAAGGTTAGCTTTCAGGTTTACTTATGCTTCCGTTGCTAAAACGGTAGGATTGTTTCCTGCGGCTGTTGCTTTGCTCGGTACAGTCGGTGATACCGTGAATGTGTTG
>BNTP01000451.1 GCA_025996695.1 Bacteroidia bacterium
AGTTGATTGTCAAACACCATTTTGAAGAAAATCGGGCGTTTTACGAACGGGCAGGAAATGATTTTCACCTGCATTTGGTGTGTACCAACTGCCATTCGGTAACGGAATATAAGGATGCAGAGCTGCAGCGCGTGATTTTGAATAAAAAAATAAAGAAATTTAAGCCTTTGCACTATGCGCTGAACGTGTCGGGATTGTGCAGCGAATGTGCTCGTCAATTGAAAAAAAATAAAAAGCCAAAACCACAACAAAAAGCATAAACTTTTCGCTGCGGTTTTTGGTATCAAAAATCTGAGTTATTCCTCATGCTGATGCTGAGCCTCATATTCTTTCAACAATTTGTCTTGAACATCCGCCGGAACGAGTTCATAAGAAGCAAACGCCTGAGTGAATGAGGCTCGTCCGCCGGTAATCGAACTCAGTGCCGTCGAAAAGTTGCTCAACTCTTTCAGGGGCACTTTTGCTACGAGTTTTTCATAGCCTTTTTCGGAATTCATCCCCAAAATCATGGCGCGACGACTTTGCAAATCGCCCATCACATCGCCCACGTATACGGCAGGCAGCGCCACTTCCACATCGTAAATCGGCTCCAGAATTTTCGGGGCGGAATTTTTAAATGCTTCGGAAAAAGCATTTCGTCCGGCAAGCATAAACGATATTTCATTGGAATCTACCGGATGCATTTTGCCTTCGTAGACAATCACGCGCACATCTCGGGCATACGAGCCGGTCAACGGCCCTTGCTCCATCCGTGCCATGATACCTTTCAGGATGGCTGGCATAAATCGGGCGTCAATCGAACCGCCGGTGATGGAATTGACAAACACCAATTTGCCACCCCATTCCAACGGATATTCCTGCACGTCACGCGCCTGAATTTTGAACTCCTGCCCGTTGAATTTATAAATTTCTGCCACAGGCACACCTTCTTGATAGGGTTCGACAATCAGGTGTACCTCGCCAAATTGTCCGGAGCCGCCGGATTGTTTTTTATGGCGATAATCCGCACGCGCCGATT
>BNTP01000452.1 GCA_025996695.1 Bacteroidia bacterium
CCAATTCGCATTCTCAAATTTCAGCCGTAGCGGCTCGAATAATTGCATTTTCATACCGCAAAGGTAATGTTTTTTTGACACTTAAAACATTTACTGTCTGATATTTGTAATTTATGGACAGACTCTATATAGGATAACCTGAATCTACCCTGTATAGAGTTAGGCACATTTCTGCGTTTTTGTGCTTCACTTGCCCGTATTTCAGTTCCGTTCCACTTCGCGCAATTCTGTGCTCAAAATCCATCCCGCGTTCTATGCAGGTTAATCGTACAAGCGTCTTGCTTCCCACTGGTGATAGCCGTCATCACTTTGATAGCAACCAGAATGTTTATCTTTTCCATGTTCATTTTTTTCATAAGACGGAAAATGCTCACCACTTTCAAACCAACCACAACATTTACATCGCCACCCAATAATTGGATTTACGTTCCACATGAATTTAAATTATGGGCACCTCTAAAAATATATTTTTCCTATTTTGATTTTTCGACAAAGCCGAGGTGCGTTAAAACTCTATCTGAAATCAATACAAAGGTACGGCTAATCATCTCATTATCAGCAATTATCGTGTATCAAGTTTGTCCCAAATCTGTATCCAATTTGCCACACTTTTAGTTTTTTGGGGCGGGTGGCAAAGAAAAATACCGGACAAAATCGTGATTCAAAAGGATAGAAATTTTTTGCAGTTCGTGAACTTCTATCAGTCCGTTAAAAAGGAAACGATAGTATTTTTTTCGTTGCCAGTGCAATTTTTCGCACAGCCAAGTTACATTTCTGCCTTCGGCTGTGAGTCGCTGTTGTACAAGTTTTTCTATTTGTATATTTTCTGTCATAAAGAAAGCGTGGAACTGTTTGTGAATCGCTTATGGAGCGTCCGTAAATAATTTTTACATTTTGTTAGGTTTTATGACATAATTCCACTCGCCATGGAACTTATATTTTTTAAGATTAATTGCATTTAACTCATCATCGCTTATCACTATTCCTTTTTTGTACTCGGTATCGTCAAGTTGACA
>BNTP01000453.1 GCA_025996695.1 Bacteroidia bacterium
GCTTGACCGGCGGCTATTCTCTGCCCTTTGCTGACCGGTGGCGCCTGAATTTCAATCTGGGCTTCGGCTACTTAGGGGACGAATATCACGAGTATAATTACAGTGAGTGCGCCGATTGTTTCCCCAAACGAAGCACGAAACAACGACAGTATATCGGACCCACGCAAGTAGGGGCGTCGATTGTTTTCCTTATTCAGGGAGAAGTTATAGAAGTTAAAGAAGTTAGTTATAGAAGTTAAAGAAGTTAGAGAAATGAACAATGAACAATGAACAATGAACAACAATATATGATAAATCATGCTGAGAGGGGTCATGCTGGATGCCGACTAGCCAGCGTGCTATCCGCTTGGGGCAGCTTGCTCCTCGTCGTCGTGACGCTGTTGTGCTCCTGCAAACACCAGATATTGAGCGAAGATGATCCTTGCGATCTACCCTCTGCCATTGAGGTGGTCATTCATTGGGACGGGATAGACCCTGTTGACAAGCCTCGAAGGGGGATGGTCGCCCACTTGTTTGCTCCTGACGGTCAGCAACCCAACAAACGTGCCGACCTGCCCGTGGACGGCGGAGAGATGAATATAGCGAGAGGAACTTCTTATATTCCACACTGTTACGATTATTATGGCAACGAAAATATTTATTTTCAAAACGAAAACAGTTTGGATTTGTTTGAGGCATATTGCGTTCAGGCGACGGGATTGCACAATGCTTACGGGCCAAACAGCGCGGAGAGCAGAGCGGTCACGGGCGAATCGGAGGAAAAGACCATCGCCGAGCCTTATCCTTACAATTTTTTTGTGGCCCGCAACGAGGAGCCTTTTACCGCACGACCCGTTGCCGGACAAACGCAGGTGTTGCATTTTTATCCGCAGAATGTGCTACGGGAGTTTACTTTTTGTGTGGTTGGCGTAGAAGGCACCCAAAATGTTGTCAACGGCTTTGGCGCGATTTCGGGCATGTCGTCGACTTACCGGATGCGCGACGGGGTCATCGGCAGCGAACCGGCCACCGTGCT
>BNTP01000454.1 GCA_025996695.1 Bacteroidia bacterium
TAAACGCCGTATTATCTGCCGTTGTGCCAAATGCCGACGGCAGATAATACGGCGTTTAACGCTGTGTTCTATAAAAATTTGGAATACCACTATTCTCCTGAATAAATAAAACAATTATAATATGTCTTTGATAAAATCTATCTCCGGGATTCGCGGAACCATCGGCGGAAAGGCTGGTGAGGGACTTTCTCCGCTTGATGTTGTGAAATTTACGGCGGCTTATGCTACGCTGATTCAATCGACCAATCCGTCGGCTCGCACGATTGTTGTTGGTCGCGATGCCCGTATTTCGGGCGAAATGGTGCGCAACATGGTAGTTGGCACGCTTATGGGCATGGGGTTGGATGTGGTGGACATTGGTTTGGCAACCACGCCTACAACTGAATTGGCTGTAACAATGGAAAAGGCGGCGGGTGGCATTATATTGACCGCTTCGCACAATCCAAAGCAATGGAACGCTCTGAAATTGTTGAACGCAAAAGGTGAATTTCTTAACGCCGCAGAAGGCGCAGAAATCTTGCAAATTGCTGAAAAAGAGTCGTTTATCTTCACTGATGTAGACCAATTAGGGAAAGTCAAAATAGACAATTCCTATACAAAAAAACACATCGACCACGTGTTGGCTCTGAAATTAGTGGACGTAGCGGCGATTAAAAAAGCCGATTTTACGGTAGCGATTGACACGGTCAATTCGGTTGGTGGAATCGTGCTTCCCGAATTGTTGCACGCATTGGGCGTGAACAAAATCATTGAACTGAACACCGAGCCGACAGGTATTTTTGCTCATAATCCGGAGCCATTGCCACAGCATTTGACAGAAATTGCCGACCTCATCAAAAACAAAAAAGCCGATGTAGGCTTCGTGGTTGATCCTGACGTTGATCGCTTGGCAATCATCACCGAAAAAGGCGAGATGTTTGGCGAAGAATACACGCTCGTGTCTGTTGCGGATTATGTGCTGTTTCACACGCCCGGCAACACGGTTTCCAATATGAGTTCGACGCGTGCGTTGCG
>BNTP01000455.1 GCA_025996695.1 Bacteroidia bacterium
CTGTTACATGTCAACTTGACGATACCGAGTACAAAAAAGGAATAGTGATAAGCGATGATGAGTTAAATGCAATTAATCTTAAAAAATATAAGTTCCATGGCGAGTGGAATTATGTCATAAAACCTAATAAAATGTGAAAATTATTTACGGACGCTCCATAACTATGGACTGAAAGATAAGAATTTTTTCCTGTATCGCACTGCCGGATATTTTTCATAGCACCTCAAAAAAAGATTTAGCCCGTTAAAGTTTCCTTTTTTTTCCTCCTTTGTTGCATGTTATTATCCAGATATTCAATGAATAAGGTGTTAAACAATTCTTGCTTCGTACTGTTGGGTGTTGATTTTAAAACCTTCAAACACGCTTTATAAGTTTTCGGATTTAGCCCGTTATGTTTTAACAAAACAGACAGTTTCTCAATAGCACTCATTATATTTTGCATTTCTAAAATGAACGGTTTTAACTCACCTACCCATGCCAATAAATCTCTCTCTTCTTTTTCTATTTGCTTGTTATCCAATACATTAATTACATTTGTTCCCCATTTAGAGATGATATCTAAATTTAAGAACCTTGATTTTAAACGTTGATTAGGTGGTATAATATGTGCATTTTGACCACAGCATAATTTCAAACGCATTTTACCCATATCGCTGGTTAATTTCTTAAATTTCTCATCATTTTTATACAGTTTTTCAAGCATGATGGCTATTGCATGGGTCACATCGTAAACATGCGGTATGTTGGCTAAGCGAAGTGCTTTTTTCAACGTGCTGCTACCATCGGTGGTGGCATAAATGATATCGCCTAATTGTTCTTTGCAGTACTCTATTTCGGCAAAAATAGCTTCTCCCGTCCAACTTTCTCTTGATTTTACGACTAAGGGCGTCATATCTTGCGTAGTCAGCGGACGGGTAAAATCTATTTGACTGCGACGTATCGCCAAAATGAGCAACATCGTTTCTTTGCCTATCCCGATACTTTCATCAAAAATCAATATCCAATCATCTG
>BNTP01000456.1 GCA_025996695.1 Bacteroidia bacterium
AGAGGGCACGCTATTTTTTGCCTTGCAAACGGCACTTAATGACGGGCATCGCTACATTCAAGACTTGTATGACAAAGGGGTGCGTAATTTTGTGGTGCAACACGATTTTGACGGCGTAGAAACAATGTCGGATGCCAATATTCTGCTTGTGAACGATAGTCTGCTTGCGCTGCAAACATTAGCCACACACCATCGCCAACAATATAATATACCAATTATTGGCATCACCGGCAGCAATGGAAAGACGATTGTGAAGGAATGGCTGTACCAACTGCTTCACGACCAATTTGTGATCGTGCGTTCGCCCCGCAGTTACAATTCACAAACGGGAGTGCCGCTTTCGGTGTGGCAACTGAACAACCAAACGCATTTAGGCATTTTTGAAGCAGGCATCTCTCTTCCGGGCGAAATGGATCGTCTTGAAAGCATTATTAAGCCTACCATTGGCATATTCACGGGCATTGGCGAAGCGCATCAGGAAAATTTTATTTCCCAAGAAGAAAAATGTCTGGAAAAATTGAAATTGTTTGAATCGGCGAACGTTATTGTTTATAATGAAGACCAAGCGTTGGTCAACAACATCGTTCGACGCAGATTCATGCCTCCGTCAAAGGTTGCCCTGTTTACATGGTCAACAAAAAACGAAAATGCGCCGCTCTACATCTCAAAAATCGACAAACATGATGACTATACAGTTATCAGTTATCAGTTACCAGTTACCAGAGAGCAGTTACCAAAGAGCAATCAGCCGGTCACTGGTAACTGGTCACTGGTAACTGGTAACTGCATCAAGATTCCATTCACAGACGATGCCTCTATCGAGGATGCCATTCATTGTTTGGCAACCGTGCAATATTTGACCGAAGCCCCCCCTACCCCACTCTCTTAAATTTTAATGCTTCCATGTTGCATTGTCCTCTCCATCAAAACCAAAACAACGCCCCCTGACACACACTATTTAATCCCTTTCTCAACATATCGCACCATCACACTTCTCACCTCCATTCAC
>BNTP01000457.1 GCA_025996695.1 Bacteroidia bacterium
GGTGCCGGAATATCCGTTTTTTTACCTGCAATAGTGAATTTAAGCCGTGCGGTATTGCCGTAAGCGTCTTTCAGGATATATTCCAAAAGGTATGTTTTTTCTTGATTGATGTTGAGCAATCCGTTGCCGGACGAACGGTCGAAACCCAGTTTGTTGCCGGGTTCGACGTATGATTTCATGAAAAACTGACGATGGTCGGTCCATGCTTGCCAATCCACATAGCTGTTGAGTGCGCGGCTGTTGTCAAACGAAAAACGGTCTACCACCGCGTGATACACTTCTTTGTCGTCCACTTTTAGAATCACTTCTTTCACGCCGTAGACATTGCTCGTGTTATCCATGTAGTCATACGACTTCACGCCCACGCCCACTTGTCCCCAAGCTGTGATAGCTCCTACGGTCTGTTTGCCCGCTTTGGTGGTGGTTATCGCGATGTTTTGGGGAAGTGTGCTGCCGTTGGCGATGCCTTTCCCCGGTTGAGGAAACACACGGATGCCGCGAATTTCCGGCGCACGGGTGTCTGCGATGCGATTTTTGAAAAAGGGCAGGGCGTCAAACGTTTCTTCTGTTTGCGTGTCACGCAACTCAAAATGGAGGTGAGGGCCACCGGAGCCACCTGTATTGCCACTCAGCGCGATACGTTCACTTTTTTTGAAAGGCAGGTCGTTAGGTGAAAGCATCAGATTGACCGAAAAACTTTCACGATGATATTGGCTGTCGCGCACGAGAGCTTCGATGCGGGGAACAAATTTGTCCAAGTGTCCGTAAACAGAGGTCGTGCCGTCGGGATGCGCCAGATAAAGCACATTGCCATAGCCATACGGACTCACGCCAATGCGCGCCACATAACCGTCTTTAACCGCCTTGACGGGTTGTCCGATTTTTTCTTGCGTCTTAATATCCGTGCCGGCATGGAAATGATTGGTACGCAATTCACCGAAATTGCCGCTCAGCAACAATGGGATTTCGAGTGGTGAAGCAATTTCTTGAGCCATTGCCAACGAGTAA
>BNTP01000458.1 GCA_025996695.1 Bacteroidia bacterium
ATATATACACCCTGCAATGCACCTTCCATTGCAGTGTTTGTAGCCGGATTAAACAAACCGGTGGAAGTAAGCGAACTGAGTTGGTCTGCCTGAGAATAAGCCACATTGGCACCCAAAGTCAGTTTTCCGTATTTTTGTTCGCCATTGAAACGGAAAGTCGTTTTTTCATATTCCGAGTTAGGAATAACGCCTTCCTGTGAATAATTGGATGCCGAAAAATAGAATTTTCCTGTCTTTGACCCACCGGAAACACTAACTGAATTGTCCCATGTGTTAGAGTTTTTAAAAAAGTCTGCGATGTTATCATGCATCGTTTCACCTGCACCAAATTTTGCCCCCCATGAGCCCAAAGTTGTTGTTGCATCTCCTTCATAAAGGGAACCGCTTTGATCGTAAGAGCCACGTTTGTACTCACTCTGTTGCTCCGGCAAGCGATTGACCCAACTTGTCTGCAATTTTGTACTGAAATTAACAGATACGCTCCCCTCTTGTCCTTTTTTAGTAGTAATCACAACTACCCCCGCAGCAGCACGTGAACCGTACAAAGCAGCAGCAGCCGGACCTTTCAATATAGAAACGTTTTCTATATCGTCGGGGTTGATGTCCATCACACGGTTGCTGTAAGTCGAGTTGGTTGACGTAGCACCATCAAAAGCACTGTTTCCGTTGATAGTTGTGGAGTTGTCATAAATGATACCATCCACCACAAACAAGGGTTGATTGTCTTTGTTAAGTGAAGTACCACCGCGAAGAATCATGCTTGCGCCGGCACCTGCACCACCACTGGTTTGCGTCACATTCACACCGGCAATCTTACCAGCTAATGAATTGATAACATTGGCGGTTTTGTTTTTCAACAATTCTTCGCTACCGATGTCTTGCACCGAATAGCCCAAAGCCTTCTTTTCTTTCTTGATACCCATAGCCGTCACCACCACTTCATCGAGGGTGCTCGCGCTCTCTTTCAGGGTAACGTTGATGGTCGTTTGACCGTTTACTGCGATGGA
>BNTP01000459.1 GCA_025996695.1 Bacteroidia bacterium
GCAAGAGTTGAAAGGACAAGTTTCGATGAACAGGATTTTTCGGCACCAAGGCTATCGTTTCTATCAATCGTCGTTTGAAGAAGACGGGAATGCAAGCGTATTGAGCCTCAACAAAGATGTGTGGGGCATTCCGCTGACATATAGCGGCTACGCATTATTTGTGGTGGCAATGATTTGGTTTTTGTTTTCGCCCCAAAATGTGTTCCGCAAATTATTATCTTCACTGACGCTAAAAAAGCCGTTGCTGATGCTCGGATTGTTCATTGCCGTGCCCGCTTTCGGACAGGTGATGACCCCCGACAGCCTGTCCATCAACCGGCAATACGCCTCAGAATTTGGCAAATTAGTCATCCTCTACAACGGGCGAATGATGCCCGTAACCACCTTTGCCCACGATTTTACGCTGAAATTGACCGGAAAAACATCGTTTGGCTATTTGGATGCCAACCAATTTTTGGCAGGCTTCCTGTTCTTCCCCGAACGGTGGCAACAGGTAGCCCTGTTTGATGTGAAAGATGGCGAATTGAAAAAACTCTTGAACGCCGAAAGAGAAAAAGCCGCCTTGCAAGACTTCTACGATGCCGACGGCGGTTACAAACTAAGCAAGTATTGGAAAGATTTGAGCCGGCAGGGTGCACGCTCCCCGCAACTGAAAGAGATAGAAAAGTTGAACGACAAGATACAGTTAATCGGTATGCTGCACGCCGGAAGCCTGTTGCAAATCTATCCGCAGCGCATACAAAACCGGGTGCAATGGTATTATCCCACGCAGGATTTGAACACAGACGAGGAGCAACGACACCTCCACGTCATCCGCCATTCGCTGCTGAATTATTATCAGGCAATCAAGTCAAATGATGCGCGACAAACGGACGAAAGTCTGCAAGTCATCAGCGATTTTCAGCAACAAAATGCCGGCGATATTCTTCCATCGGAATGGAGCCGGGAGGTAGAAATCTTCTATATGAACGCCGATTTCTCCGCGCTGTTATTCAAAGTGAA